>DPWF01000047.1:0-3906 GCA_003526435.1 Chitinophagaceae bacterium
TGGGCTACACCAACATGTTTATTGATATGTTTAACGCAATTGAACAAAGAAAACAACCCAACGAGACTTTTTATGACGGATACGTGGTCAACGCCATCATTGATGCCGCCTACAAATCGGCTAAAACCAAACAGTGGGAGCCGGTGAAATTAGATATATGGAGAGGACAGACCGGTCTTACGAAAGGAAGTCACCTGGTTTCTTATGATGAAGATCATTATCTGATAAAAGAAGAAATGACTCATTTCGGCACCAAAAAACTGATCCTGAAAAACAAGCAGACAGGTAAGATTAGTGAACAGATTATTTAGTAGACCATAGTTGATGGTTCATAGTCTATAGTAAAAACAACCATGGACTATGGACCATCGACTTTAATTATAAATTTCCTTTCTTCATTTCTTCCACAGCGTGGTTAGCAGCTCTTGCCGTAAGTGCCATATAAGTGAGTGATGGGTTCTGGCAGGCAGAAGAAGTCATACAGGCACCATCCGTAACAAATACATTTTGTGCATCCCATACCTGGTTATATGCATTGAGTACCGATGTTTTTGGATCGCGCCCCATCCGTGCAGTACCCATTTCATGAATGCCATGTCCCAATGCATGTCCACCATCCCAGGTTTTGATGTTTTTCACACCCGATGCTTCTAACATAACCTGTAATTCAGTAATGATATCTTTTCGCATCTTTAGTTCATTCTCTTTCATTTCACAATCCATAGCCAACACTGGTAATCCCCACTTATCTTTCTTCTCCTTATCGAGCATGATTTTGTTTTCATGATAAGGTAATATTTCACCAAAGCCTGTTGCTCCGATGCTCCATTCACCCGGTTCTGTTAACGCATCTTTAAAACCGGCACCGATGGATAATTCTGCCACATCTCTCGACCAGCCAGCCCTGCTGGCACTTCCCTGATAACCAAAGCCACGCAGGTAATCTCGTTTATCATTACCCATATTTACAAATCGCGGGATATAAAATCCATTCGCTCTTCTGCCAAAGTAATACTTGTCTTCATAACCTTCCACTTTTCCTGTTGCGCCGATATTATAATGATGATCCATTACATTATGTCCTAACTCACCGCTACTACTGCCCAAACCATCGGGCCATATATCTGTTGCACTGTTAAATAAAACCCAGGTAGAATTTAATGCTGAAGCATTCAGGAAAACAATTTTTGCATAATATTCATAAGTCTGGTTTGTTTCGGCGTCAAGCACTTCTACTCCTTTTGCTTTTTTACTGTCCTTATCATAAATAAGTTTTGTAACGATGGAGTAAGGTCTCACAGTAAGGTTACCTGTTTTCATAGCTGCAGGTAATGTAGAAGACTGTGTGCTGAAATAGCCACCAAATGGACATCCTTCCCAACAGCGGTTTCTGAACTGGCACTGTGTTCTGCCTTCGATGGGTGCAGTAAGATTGGCCACACGACCAATGATAAGATGTCTGTTACCATTGAACGCTTTTTTAATTCTTGCTGCCACATCTTTCTCTACACAATTCAGTTCCATGGGTGGTAAAAATTGTCCGTCGGGTAAATGTGTCAATCCTTCTTTTGATCCACTGATACCTGCAAAACGTTCTACATGGTCGTACCAGGGTGCTATATCTTTATAACGGATCGGCCAGTCGGTCCCAATGCCATCTTTGAGATTGGCTTCGAAATCAAGATCACTTAATCTGTAACTCTGTCTGCCCCACAAAACAGAGCGGCCACCCAACTGGTAACTTCTCCACCATGTAAAAGGTTTTATCTCTGTGTAGGGACAATCTTTTTCATTGGCCCAATCATCCATTACTACTTCGCTTGCTGCCCAGCCTCTGTGAAGTACTGGATAATCTTTTTTTTGTGCTGCAGTTGTTCTCCCTCTGTATGCCAGTTCCCAGGGATGTTTATTGGCAGTTGTATAATCTTTGATGTGTTCGTAAGGTCGCCCTCGTTCGAGCATTAAAACTTTCAACCCTTTTTCGGTAAGTTCTTTGGCGGCCCAGCCTCCGCTGATACCGGAACCAATGACAATAGCATCGAAGCTATTTTGTGCAGTTGCTTTTGTATTAAGGTGAAGCGTATCGGACATGGCTATTTTTTTGTTTCAACAAACAGAAAAGCCATTTAAGTTAAGAGATTCACTCCATATTACAAGCCAGTTTTACCAATACTTCTACCGCTTTCTCCATATTGTATACACTTACCCACTCGTGCTTGCTATGAATGGCCTGCATACCGGTAAAGATATTGGCGCAGGGCAAACCCATAAAACTTAACCTGCTGCCATCTGTACCACCACGAATGGGTTCTTTGCGTACTGTAAGACCAGCGGCCCTATATGCTTTTTCGGCCCGTTTATTTACCTCCGGATACTGATCAAGTACCAGTTTCATATTGCGGTACTGCTCCATTACTTCAAACGTATAGGAAGTACCGGGATATGACCGGATAACCTGTTCGCACATGTCACGCAACCTGTCTTCGTATACTACAAGTTGTGCTGTCTCAAAATCTCTTACAATAAATTCTACGGTTGCTTTTTCTGCAATACCTTCCATATGAACAGGATGAACAAATCCCTGTCTTTTTTCTGTTGACTCAGGACACCATTCGGTTGTTGGCAAAGCTGAAAGTAATGATGATACCAGTTTTAATGCATTCACCATTTTCCCTTTTGCATATCCCGGATGGGCGCTGATTCCATAAAAATGAATGGTTACCCCATCTGCACTAAATGTTTCATCTTCATAAGTACCCAGCTCCCCTCCATCAAGTGTATAACCAAAATCTGCTCCGAGTTTTTGCATGTCAAGTTTTTCCGTACCTCTGCCTACTTCTTCATCGGGTGTAAATAATATTTTGATGGTACCATGAGGTAGTTCAGGATACTGCATGAGATAATGAGCCATATCCATAATAATGGCCACACCACTTTTATCATCTGCACCCAATAAGGTTAAACCACTGGCTGTAATAATATCTTTTCCGATCTGTTGTTCCAGGTAAGGATATGCTGCTGTGCTGATTATCTGGTTTGGATCATCTGGTAAAACAATAGCCTGCCCTTTATAGTTTTTATGCAGTATAGGTTTAACACCATACCCACTGCAATCGGGAGCTGTATCAACGTGACTGCAGAAACAGATAACCGGGGCTGGTTCATTTGATGTAGCAGGAATGGTTGCGTATACATACCCGTATGAATCTGTTTCAACCTCAGTAATACCCATTGCTTTTAATTCATCAGCTAAAAGTGTTGAAAGTATTTTTTGTTTCTCTGTACTGGGAAAACTGGTACTATGCGGATCACTTTGAGTATCGATCTGTACATAACGCATAAAACGTTCTGCTACGGTAAATGTATATGGATGAAGCATGCCGCAAAATACAAAAATCAATTACTGTACAACTGAATACTTGCAATTACCGATTCTGTTTTCTATTTTGTATGCAACCAAAAACAACCATATGAAAAAAACACTGATTGGCTCTCTTGTTGGCGCCGTCATTCTCTTTCTCTGGCAATTTCTTTCATGGACGATGGTACAACTGCATAGACCTGCTGAAGCATATACCCCCAAACAGGACAGTATTCTTCAATACCTGAGTACACAATTTTCAGAGGATGGCAGCTATTTTCTGCCCACTGCTCCCGATGGAGCATCGAAAGAGGAACAGGAAAAACTCTATGAGACCATGGATGGTAAACCATGGGCACAAATTCATTATCACAAATCGATGGATATGAATATGGGCATGAACATGACAAGGGGCTTTGCCATTAATATTGTTATCCTCTTATTGGTTTGCTGGTTATTTAAAAAAATGGGAACACCTCCTTTTATGACCATTCTTTCTGCAAGCATTGCTATTGGATTAATCGGATTTTTCAATGGTCCATATG
>DPWF01000047.1:3928-7301 GCA_003526435.1 Chitinophagaceae bacterium
CATATACCAATCATATCTGGTTCCAGACCCGAGACCTGAATGCACATCTTATTGATGCTATTGCTGGCTGGGGACTTACTGGTTTATGGCTGGGATGGTGGCTGAGAAGACCATAGTGTCATTGCACATACTAAAAAAGAAAGGTCGCAGTAATTGTTACTGCGACCTTTCTTTTATGTTGACTCCTTAATAATTAAGGCATAATGATCAATGGGCTTCCACCTTCAATAGCAACGAGCTCAAGGTCAAACACCAGGTCCTCACCTGCAAGTGGGTGATTGGCATCGAGCACTACTACCGCTTCACGTACTTCTGCAATTGTTACAGGAAAATTTTGTCCTGAACCATTGCTCATATTCAGTTGCATTCCTACTTCAGGAACCATATCGGCCGGGAAACGGTCACGTGGAAATTCCATGACCATTTCTTCCTGTTTAGGTCCGTAAGCCTGATCGGCAGGGATATGAATTGTTTTTTTCTCACCGATAGCCATACCTGTAACACCTTCATCAAAACCGGGGATTACCATTCCGCCACCCACTTCAAACTCCAATGGTTCTCTGCCTTCAGATGAATCAAATGTAGTTCCATTGGTTAATTTGCCGTGATAATGCACTTTTACAGTATCACCTTTTTTTACTTGTTGCATACTATTTTGTTATGTGATAAAGAATACGGAACGCAGCAGCTTATCATTGACATCCGAAAAAGGAAGAAAAGGTTAAGTTGTTATTAAAACGCGCCGAACGGCAAAAGTACAACCTGCAAAGCAAGTGCAGCCAAGTATTTTTTGTTAACTTTCGCATTTTAAAGACCCATATATGAAGATCGTTACCCTTTTCTGTTCCTTATCTATTGCATTGAGTCTCAATGCCCAACCAAAGGATACAAAAGACCCGAAAGAAAAAGCTGCTCCGGTAAAAGACGAGAAAGAACTTAAAATTATTCCAGCAGCACACAGAACACAAGTGTACCTGCCTTTACTGAAAGGAAAACGGGTAGGCATTTTTGCCAACCATACCGCTACTATCGGTGAACGTCACCTGGTAGATACCTTATATACACTCGGTGTAAAAATCACCAAAGCATTCGGACCCGAACACGGCTTCAGGGGCACTGCAGATGCTGGAGAAAAAGTAGATAATTACATCGATCCTTATACAGGTATTCCTGTTGTTTCATTATACGGAAAGAAAAGAAAACCCAGTGCTGAAGATTTAGCAGATGTAGACGTATTGATTTTTGACATACAAGATGTAGGCACCCGTTTTTATACTTATATCTCTTCATTGCAGGAGTTTATGGACGCCGCATTTGAACATGGCAAGCCTCTGATGATACTTGACCGTCCCAACCCGAATGGTTTTTATGTTGATGGCCCCATACTGGATACCGCTTACAAAAGTTTTGTAGGTATGCAACCTGTACCTGTAGTTTATGGTATGACGATGGCTGAATACGCACTCATGCTGGCAGGTGAAAAATGGTTATCACCAAAAGCCAATGAACGTTATGAATATTACAGACGTGCAAAAAATTCTCCTCCAGATACCCTCTTCCATTTTCAGATCATCAAAAACCAGAATTATACGCACAAAAGTCATTATGAACTGCCTGTAAAACCATCTCCTAACCTACCAGACATGTCATCTATTTACTGGTATGCAAGTACCTGTTTTTTTGAAGGCACTGTTTTGAGTGAAGGAAGAGGAACTGATCATCCATTTTCCATCTTCGGTCACCCATACCTACCCAAAAACATGTATGCATTTACCCCCACCAGCAGAGATGGTGCCAAAGAACCTAAGCTAAAAGACAGACAGAGCTATGGATGGAACCTGTACGGTACAAAAGCTGAGGTATTAAAAAAAGTAGATAACAAAATCCAGTTAAAGTACCTGCTCGAAGCTTATAAACTTTTCCCTGATAAAGACAATTTCTTTATCAAACCAAAAAGCGAGAAGCCAACCGATTATTTTTTTAATAAACTGGCCGGAACTGATCAGTTGATGAACCAGATCAAAGCCGGAAAAACAGAAAAAGAAATCCGCGACAGTTGGGCCCCCGGTATTGAAGCCTTTAAGAAAATAAGGAAACAGTATTTATTGTATTTAGATTTCGAATAGAAGACGTGAATGGTAAATGATCAATGGTGAATGGTGAATTTTTACACCTACTATTGACCATTTACCATTGACCATTCACCATTGACCATTCACCACTATGCGTATCATCTTCATGGGTACCCCGGAATTTGCCGTTGCATCATTAGATGCATTGGTGAATGCAGGTTTAAATATTGTGGCAGTTGTTACGGCTCCCGACAAGCCTGCGGGTCGTGGAATGCAGTTACAACAGAGTGCTGTAAAAAAATATGCAGTCGGGAAAAACCTGCTTGTTCTTCAGCCTGAAAAATTAAAAGACCCTTCATTTATTACAGTATTACAGGAATTAAAAGCAGACCTACAGGTAGTAGTGGCATTTCGCATGTTACCCGAAATTGTATGGAACATGCCACCCATGGGAACCATTAACCTGCATGGATCTTTGTTACCACAATACAGAGGGGCAGCTCCCATTAATTGGGCAGTTATGAATGGTGAA
Organism: Chitinophagaceae bacterium; assembly: GCA_003526435.1. Lineage (GTDB taxonomy): Bacteria > Bacteroidota > Bacteroidia > Chitinophagales > Chitinophagaceae > Sediminibacterium. The sequence goes on from DPWF01000047.1 coordinate 6,533, forward strand.
AAAGAAACAGGTGTAACCACATTCAAACTCAAACATGAAATAGACACGGGTAATATACTGTTACAGGATCGCTTTGCAATTGGCCCTGATGAAACAGCGGGAGATATTCATGACCGTATGAAACTCATTGGTGCCAGTCTTTTGGTGAAAACAGTTCATGGTTTACAGCAGGGCATTTTGAAAGAAAAGACACAGGATGAACTGATCAGCGAATCAGAGATAAAACACGCACCAAAAATTTTTACAGACACCTGTAAAATCAACTGGAACGATAAAACAGACCATATACATAACCAGATCAGAGGACTTTCACCCTATCCTGGTGCACTTACCACACTTGACGGAAAAGTGCTGAAAATATATAGCAGTAAAAAGGAATACAGTGCTGTTAATGCAGTACCCGGTACTATGCAGACAGATGGAAAAACCTATCTGCGCTTCACTTGTTCCGACGGATATATTTATATTCTAAACATGCAGTTAGAAGGGAAGAAGAGAATGGCAGTTGAAGATTTTCTTCGGGGTTACCGACAATCATGATTATTTATTGAAGTTTTGATCTCAGCGTTTCAATATCAACAATACCTTCTTTGCGCCAAATCTCTTTTCCGTCTTTATAAACGATGAATGTGGGAAGTACTGTTGCTTTGATTGTTTTCATTACTTCAATATCAGCTCCGCCATCTACTTTTAGCAACTGGTATTTACCAGGCAGTGCTTCTTGCAATTTTGCTAATACAGGTTCCATTTTTTTACAGGGCGGGCACCA
>DPWF01000047.1:7332-8799 GCA_003526435.1 Chitinophagaceae bacterium
CCTGTACAGTAATTTTTTGTTGAAATGCGTCCACGGCCATCTGCGGAACCAGCACATCCGTTTCAAGTTGCTTTCCTTCCAGTTGCCATGCCGATGTACCTCCTTTTAAATTAAACACTTCAGCAAACCCCTGTTTTAATAACCATTTTGCTGCCTGCTCACTTCTTACACCAGATGCACAATATACCAGTACTGGTTTTGATTGGTCTAAATATTTCGTTCTCTCCTCAAATTGTTTTTTATTGAGCCAGTCGGCCTGAAGCGCATTTTTAAGGTGACTGGTTTTATACTCACCTGCAGTTCTCACATCCAATAACTGGTAAGTACCCGATTGCCATTTTGAATCAAACTCAGCAACTGTTATAGATAGTTTTTGTTGTGCAATACCATCACAGGATGATAACACAGTCATAAACACAAATAAAAACTGAACCAGTAGTTTCATAATAATTGTTATTCAAAATAAGTGAGTGTAACGGTGAATTGCTGATCCTTCATATCTAAAACCGATGCTGCAGAATTACTCATACGCAATAACAACCCTTCTGCACCTTTTGTTTCGGGCAAAGGTCCTAATACCCTTGCACAAATACTTTTGTCATTCGATGCAGTGATACGAACAATGGTACCAGGAGTAATATCGTTGATGAGTACATAATATTTTCGATCGGTCCAACCACTGATTGTTTTAAAAGTAGATGCACTGCCGGAAAATGATTTTTGAACAAGGGTAAGATCATTTTTCATGTAAAGCGATGCAAAAAAACCTTCATCCGGACCTTGCTGTGACGCTGGTGCAATAGCATCCTTTTTTGTATCTACAACCGTATTAGGCGTTTCCGTTTTAATTTCCGCTTTTTTGACCGGTTCAGTTACAGGCGTTACTGATTTTTCAGGAACAGTTAGCATTTCCGTATTTTTTCCTGGCATGTTATTATCTGCCAATACCGTTTTGGAAGCAGCTACCTGTTCATCATTGATTTTCAAATAGCCAACTATAATTTGTTGTCCGTTTTTAACGGCGTTGTTACTCAGCTTGTTCCATTTCTTCACCAGTGTTAATGGAACTTTATTATAAGTCTGTGCAATTTTAAAAAGATTATCTCCTTTACCCACCACATGATACAGCGACGTACCATTACTCGAAGATTGAATATCCTGCAGTTTCAAAGGCACTTTTATGGTACTCCCTTTTGACAAAAGAGAAGACGGGCTTTTACCGTTAAATCGTGCAAGCTGAGAAGCTGTAATACCATACATACGGCCAACAGATGAAAGCGATTCTTTTTCCCCTACTTTATGCTCAATATACATGGAATTGCCCTTGCCTTTAATCAGTAATTTCTGTTGAGCAAGAGCTGTTAACCCAATTAAAAATGCAAGTATAAGTAAGCAATATTTTTTCATAGACCTCTGGGGGGAAATGACAAATTTAGGGAGTTAAACAGAGAAATAAGGAATAAGAAA
>DPWF01000047.1:8838-12845 GCA_003526435.1 Chitinophagaceae bacterium
GATGTTTCTTATTCCTTATTTCTCATTTTTTCAGTATTCTCCATTCCTGCGGGTAATAGTTATTGATTCGGTTGGGAAGGGCTTTTATCCAACCCAGCGGGAGATTGTCATACATCATTAAATTCCATCCTTTGGGTGCCTGCAGAGAGATATCCTGTCGACGCAGGTACTGAAGTGCCTGTTCCTTATCGATACTAACCTGGCTAAATGATTCTTTGGGTAGCAGGCTCATCGCCAATTCATGCGAAGGCACTATATCTTTTCCTTTGATGGCACCTATTTCAACACCAGCCTTACGGATATACAATGACCCGGCCAGTACTGCAATATCTTCCATCCATTTTTGTTGGATAACCCTGAACTGATCTGCCTGCTTGAACACCTTGTATTCGTTTGCCAGGGGCATAAAAGACAAAAGCTGCGCTGTTTCCTGTTTGCCTGGTCTTGCAATTGTTACAGTTTTCCCATAAGAACCCACTGCATCCGTTGTTTTCTTTTTAAAAGCAGCAAGAAAAAAACCTTCTCCCTTTAATCTGTCAGGATAAAAACGATAACCTGCCGCCCCCTGTTTTTCTGAGAAAGAATTTACAATACCCCATGTATCATCAATTTGAACAGGTAACGATTCCATACCCATTTCTCCTGTTAACCAGTCTGCTATCATTTCATCTTCTTCTTTTGAATAAGAGCAGGTAGCATAGATTAAAATACCTTCTTCTTTGAGAACAGGTAAAATATCAGACAAAATTCTTTGTTGTCGCTGACTGCATAATTGAACATGATCAAGACTCCATTCATGTACAGCAGCCGGATCTTTTCTGAATAGGCCACTGCCGCTGCAGGGTGCATCAACTACAATCACATCAAAATAATTACCTAATGATTGAAAATGTGCGGGGTCATTATTGGTAACTACAACATTATCGTTCCCCCATTTGGTCATATTCTCCACCAGTATTGCTGCCCGTGACTTGATGACTTCATTACTTACCAGCAACCCATCTGGAAAATAAGAGGCTAGTAAAGTTGATTTACCTCCCGGTGCAGCACAGAGATCCAATACTTTTTTTCCTGCTGTTTCGGGTACCAGTTGTTGCAGCGCCTGCCAGAGAAACATACTGCTGGCATCCTGCACATAATACGCTCCTGCATGAAAAGAAGGATCTAATGTAAAAGAAGGTCGTTCGGAAAGATAAAAACCCAGCAGACACCAGGGAATATGTTCACCAGTCCATCTTTCTGTTGTCCATGGTTGTTTTACAGGATGAAAACGAATGGCAGTAACCTGTTCGCCTGATGCATGTACCTGTTTAAATGTTGATTCATTAAAGCCCGCAACATGTTGAAGGGATTGAATAAGATCGTGAGGAACTGGCATACCACAAAAATATGCTATTCTCATAGATAGCTCGTAGTTTAAACCCGGAGCTATCTATGTATGACAGGTGATTTATAATGCCTTGATTTCTGCCACCAGTTTTTGTAAGGCCGCTTTTGCATCACCAAATAACATAGATGTTTTTGGCTGGAAGAACAACTCATTTTCAATACCCGCATAACCGGGTTTCATACTACGCTTATTTACAATCACCGTCTTTGCCTGCTCCACTTCAAGAATGGGCATACCATAGATAGGTGATGATGGATCGGTTTTAGCAGCGGGGTTCACTACATCATTGGCGCCAAGTATCAGTACTACATCAGTAGTTTTAAATTCATCATTGGCCTGTTCCATTTCCTGCAATTTATCATAACTCACATCGGCTTCTGCCAGCAATACATTCATATGTCCGGGCATACGACCAGCCACCGGGTGAATGGCATAAGTTACAGTAACACCTTTTTCTTCCAGCAGTTTTTCCAGTTCATGACAGGTATGTTGTGCCTGTGCTACTGCTAATCCATATCCGGGAACAATGATTACTTTATTGGCATAAGCCATACATACAGCCGCGTCTGACAATGATATCTCTTTGTAATTACCCTGTGGCCCCTGTGAGGAAGCTGCACCACCAGATGCACTACCACCAAAAGAACCAATCAATACATTGGTAAGACTCCTGTTCATGGCTTTGCACATGAGTATGGTAAGCAATGTACCTGCGGCACCTACAAGTATACCGCCTGTTAACATGACCTGGTTATCATAAAGGAATCCACCGCAAGCGGCCGCTACTCCTGTAAAAGAATTCAGTAATGAAATAACAACAGGCATATCGGCACCACCAATGGGTAACACAAATAATACTCCATATACTAATGAAGCAACTGCAATACCATAGAAAAGCCAGTAGTTCTCTGCATTGAGGTTAAAGACGAGATATCCGGCTGTTACGAGTGTTGCCGCTAATAATACGAGGTTAAATAGCTGCTGGCCTGGAAAAGCAAAGTCTTTGATTTTGCCATTCAGTTTACCCCAGGCTATCACACTTCCTGCAAATGAAACAGAGCCAATGATAAGACCAAGAAAAATTGTAATGAGTGTGCCTTCCTGTAACCCATCATTAGTTGATGGCAAAAAAGGGTTTGCTCCGTGCCATTCCTCAGGTCCTAAAAGCAAATTCTTTATGTGATCAAATTCAATAAAAGAAATCAAAGCGGCACAGGCACCACCCATTCCATTGAACAGACTTACCATTTCTGGCATGGCAGTCATTTTTACTTTTTTGGCCGCTAATACACCAACGATGGTACCTAAAATAAGTCCACCAAAAATCCATTCGTAGTTGCCGAGTTTTTTACCTTCTTCTTCATATAAAAAAATAGTGCCGAAAATAGCAACGGCCATACCCACAGCAGCTACCAGGTTACCTTTCCTGGCAGAATCGGGATGAGACAGCATTTTAAGTCCGATGATAAAGGTCAGCGAACCTATTAAATAACAAACGGTGAGCAGACTTAATTCCATATTTATTTTTTTCAACTCCCAGTTCAAGGGGAGATACTATTTCTTCTTTTTAAACATTTCAAGCATGCGGTCGGTTACTACAAAACCACCTACTACATTCAGTGTTCCGAGTAGCACGGCCAAAAAGCCGATTATCAGTGCGATATAATTACCAGGTTCTACTTTCCCCATTACTATAATGGCGCCGATGATTACCACACCATGAATGGCATTGGCTCCGCTCATCAATGGGGTATGCAATACACTCGGCACACGTCCAATTACTTCAATACCCAAAAAAATTGACAGCAGGACGATGTAAATAATTTCGATGTGTGCCTGTATCCAGTTTAAAACGGCTTCCATTTGTATGTTTATTTAGATATTTTTTTTAGTGAGTAGTGAATGGTGAGTGGTCAATAAAAATTACGATTCGCCCTTCACCCGTTCATGTACCACTTCTCCATTGTGTGTAATGCAACATCCTTTCACCAGATCATCTTCAAAGTTGAGGTTTAGTTGCGCTTCTTTATTGATGATGAGTTGAAGGAAATTGAGTACGTTTTTACCGTAGAGCTTACTGGCATCCCATGGCATGTCTGCTGCCAGGTTGCTGTTACCCATGATGGTTACTCCGTTATGAACAATGGTTTCATTATTTTTTGTGGCAAATACATTTCCGCCGGTCGATGCAGCAAGGTCAATCACTACACTACCTGGTTTCATACTGTTCAGCATTGATTCATTCACGAGTAAAGGCGCTTTCTTACCGGGTATTTGCGCTGTAGTAATAATGATATCCGATTTGGCTACCGATTCTGCCAGTCTTTGCTGTTGTCTTTGTTTGAATTCTTCTGACTGCTCCACTGCATAGCCACCCGCTTTGGATGCATCTGCTGCCCCTTCCACTTCAATGAATTTTGCACCGAGACTCATTACTTCTTCTTTTACTGCAGGTCTTGTATCAGACACTTCTACTACAGCACCTAGTCTGCGTGCTGTTGCGATGGCCTGCAAACCTGCTACACCTGCTCCTATGATTAATACTTTAGCGGGAGGTATGCTCCCTGCAGCCGTCATAAACATGGGGAAGTAGCGAGGGAATAAAGTGGCTGCCAAT
>DPWF01000388.1 GCA_003526435.1 Chitinophagaceae bacterium
AGACGCCAAAGTTCAGTAAATGCGAAGCCAGCAAAAGCCGTTCGGCTTCTGAAAAAAAGAAATGGAGGGGGGATTGCTTACCAATAAGAAATGCTATCTTATGGTGAATTTCTGAGTTGACCAGACCTGAGCAATACCCCCTCCATTTCTTTTTTTCAGAAGCCGAACGGCTTTTGCTGGCTTCGCATTTACTGAACTTTGGCGTCTGGGAATTTGATTTTGTAAATACCAGGTTGGTATGGGATGATAAAATGTTCGATATCTATGGTGTAAATAAAGTTGATTTCCATCACCAGATGGATGATTTTACAATAAGGGTTCATCCGGAAGACATCACTGAGGTTGAACACACTATGCAGGAAATCATACACTCGCATACGCCATTATTCGAACAATTCCGTATTGTACGACCCAATGGAGATATCAGAATTATTGCTGGCAATGTAAAATGTATCCGTAATGCCAATAACAAACCCATACGATTAATTGGTATTAATCACGACATAACCGAGAAACAAATACTGCAGGAAAAACTTGAACTACAAAACAGCGAGTTAAAAAAAATTGCATGGATGCAGTCTCATGAAATCCGCAAACCGGTGGCCAATATAATAGGTTTGATTCAACTTTATGAATTGAAAAAGAATGAGTTATCAGATCTGCAATTGTTGCCCTATCTCAAAACATCTGCAAGAGAACTGGACATGATGATCAAATCCATCATTGAACGCACTAAGTCTGCAGAATTATAGTTTTTATTTTTTGTTTCATTTATTATTTTCAGGTACTACTATCTGCTGCCTACCATGAACCTACAAAACGTTAGAACAGTTTTCACGGGATTCCTGTTGCTGATTATCATCATTACCACTATTATTATTGTTTCCATCAAGCAAACACAATATGTAAAACAGCTTTCTGTTCATATTGATGAAGCCGGTCAGGTTGTAAACCAAACCGAACATCTATTAACGCTTTCGCTTGATAACGAAACAGGTGCCAGAGGTTATATGCTTACCGGCGACACTTCATTCCTCACGCCATTTGAACAGGCCAAAATACATATCTATCCGGCAATGGACAGTTTGCGCGGCATGACAACCCCAAAAATCAAATCATTTGTTGATTCCATCTGTCATTTTACCATCCTGAGACTGGCATTTTCAACACAGATGGTTCAGTTACGAAAATTGTACCCGTTAACAGAAGCCATAAAGCGATATAATGCAAATGAAGGAAAACAATATACAGATCAGATCAGATTCTTTGCTGCATTAATACAGCAGGAGCAATCCATATATATCAATCAGCTTCGTTCAGACTATCTGGCTTCCTTCAAAAAGCTCAATATTATTCAATATAGTATCATCGGAAGTACTGTTGTTTTGTTGATTTTACTTGCAGGCCGTTTCAGAAATGAATTAAAACAGATAAAGACAGACTATGAAAATTTCGAATCGCTTGTTGATGCCGCCCCGGATGCCAATGTTATTGTAAATGATCACGGGTTCATTATTATTATGAATAAACAGGCCGAGAAATTATTTGGCTATAGCAAAGCTGAATTACTGAACCAATCTGTTGAAATTTTATTGCCTGAAATAAACAGACATCAACATAAGCAACACAGGGAAAATTACAGCAAACATCCGCATGCCCGCATGATGGGTGAGGGTCTTGAATTATTTGCTTTAACCAAAAACAAACAGGTTATACCGGTTGAAATAAGCCTGGCTCCTGTAAAAACATCGATGGGGGTGGTTATCTCTGCTTCTATCAGAGATATTACCGAACGAAAAGAGATCAATCTGAAACTACAACAGTTAAACAAACAGCTTTCCGAAAAAGTACATACGCAAACGGTGCAGATAGCAGATATACTTGAGAGCATTTCGGATGCATTCATTGCCCTCGACAGCAGTTTTCGTTTTATTTACATCAATCAAAGTGCCGCTAACAGGTTTGAACGAAAAGCTGCAGATCTTTTGGGATGCATTATTTGGGAAGCTTTACCCCAATTAAAAGACGCTGTTTTCTTTTCTGAAATAACTGATTGCATGTTGAACCAGTTACAAAAAAGTTTCGAACAGTTTGATCCTATACATAATCAGTGGGTGCTTCATGCCGTGTATCCATCATCGGAAGGTATCAGCATTTATACAAAGGATATTACTGCCAGAAAGATGCAGGAAAAACAAATGCAGGAGGCCAATGAGGAGTTAAGAAGACTATCAGGCTACCTACAACAGGTAAGAGAAGAAGAGCGCAAAAGTATTGCCCGTGATATTCATGATGATCTGGGTCAGCAACTTACCGGTTTACAAATGGATGCACACTGGCTTCGGAAAAAAATGGCGGAGGCTGACCAAACATTAATTGAAAAAATCAATGAAGTCAGTCATTCCATTGATATGGCCATCATCTCTGTGAGAAAAATACTATCCAATCTCAGACCTGCCATTTTAGATGACCTTGGCATGGTTGCTGCTATGGAATGGTTGAATATGGAGACCATGAAACGGTATCCGTCTATTCAGATGAAACTGGTGAGTTCAGCAACAGTAATCAATTTAAGCCCTGAAAAAGCAACAAGCCTGTTCAGGATTTACCAGGAGGCGGTGAACAATGCCGTAAAACATGCGAATGCAGGAACCATTACTAGCAGTTTGTCGGCGGATGATACTTTTATTGAATTACTGATCACAGACAACGGAAAAGGTATTGATGATCAGACAATTAAATCGGGTGGATATGGGCTTTTGGGTATTAGAGAAAGAACTTATATATTAGGGGGAACATTTTCTCTGTTGACTGAAAAAGAAAAGGGTACCACATTAAAAATTGTCATTCCCATATCTGATTCTTATGTTAAGGATATTAATAGTTGACGACCATGCTGTTATCAGAAAAGGGCTTAAACAGATATTACTGGAAGCCTTCCCTGATGTGCTGATTGGTGAGGCTATTGATGCCGAAGATGTACTCACTAAGACAATTGCTGATGAATGGGACATCATTATTTCAGATCTCTCCATGCCGGGCAGGAGTGGTTTAGATGTAGTGCAGGATATCAAACAACGCCATCCAAAAACACCTGTTTTAATACTCAGCATCCATCCTGAGGAGCAATATGCCATCAGAGCATTAAAAAGTGGTGCCGCCGGGTATATGAGTAAAGATGTAGCAACAGACGAACTTGTAATAGCCATTAAAAAAGTATTAAGCGGCAAAAAATATATTTCACCCGCCATTGCCGATAAGCTGGCAGAAGCTGTTAGCATTGATTCTTCGATTCCCCTCCATGAACTTTTATCGAACAGGGAATATGAAATTTTTATTCTGCTGGCCAAAGGAAACCAGGTTTCAGATATTGCCGAGCAGTTATCACTGGGTGTTACAACCATCAGCACCTATCGTACCAGGGTACTTACCAAATTACAAATGAGCAATAATGCAGATCTAATACGGTATGCCATCGATCATCAACTGATCTGATGTTGTCATAGTTTGTTCTACAAAAACTATTTAGCAGCTACGACAAGACTATAACAATCGGTTCTACCATGCAAAACAATTCAACAGAATAGTTTTGTACTCATATGGAACCGATATTCATCTGTAGCAAACATTTACTTTTTGCAAAAGGCCTTCACCAATTACTGGCTGAACAGGTACCTGCATTATCTGCCATAACAATTGTTGAGGAAATACAATTAATCGGGGCCCTGCAGAAATATTCTGCCCCTCCGCTTATTATACATCAGTTGGAGATGCGGGAAGAAGATTATACGCATTTTGAAATTTTACAGACGCATATCTCCCCTCAAATGAAATTATTGGTAGTGGCTGATGATATAGTGACTGCCGCAAAAATGATACAGAGAGATGGTCGGTTTACCTGCTTTTTAGATGTAAGGGCCAATGAACAGGCTTTTACCAGGATGATTAAACTAATGATGTCTCCCAATACCTAAACTGCCAGTTCATGAAACAGAAAAACATTCAGCAATACCGTGAGGGAGGGAATCCGTTTTCCTTTAATGAGTCTGAGCAATTAAGCATGTCGGCCGAATTGGTTCCTTATGGTATCTGGGAATACAATCTGAACAGCGGTGAAATCATCTGGAATGAAAACATGCACTTACTGTTAGGTATATGCGAGGGTACATTCAAGTATAATCTTTTATCCTTTATTCGGTTTGTACACCCCGATGACTGGCATACAATAGAAAAAATAGTGAACAGCCCTGTTCAAACAAGTCGTGATTTATCAAGCCGCTTTTATTTCAGGATT
>DPWF01000233.1 GCA_003526435.1 Chitinophagaceae bacterium
GGTAGGTGGTAAATTTGGTCCGGGGGTTTTTGATATTGCAGCGTTAATTGGAAAAGAAGATACAGTGGGGCGGATTAAACATACGCTTTCGTTGCTGGCTTAGTAGATATTTATTGCCACTGAAGACACAGAAATACACAGAATTATTCAGTGCTTTTCTGTGTCTTCAGTGGCAATCTCCTCTCTTTAGCAGGAATTTGTATCTTTCTGCAAACAACCTGCATGAAGAATACTTTAAGGCTATTATATTTTTTAGCACTCCTGCGTTTTGTGCTCCCTTTCTTACTCGTACATCCGTTTTATGAATTGCATCGCGATGAATACCTCTATCTCGCAGAAGGCAACCATGTAGCCTGGGGATTTCTGGAAGTTCCTCCCATGTTATCATTCATGGCATGGATCAGTAATATCTTCGGCGCTTCCCTTTTCTGGGTAAAGTTCTGGCCGGCACTTATTGGCTCCTGTACATTTATCCTGATGGGCAGGATCATTCTTTCATTGGGTGGCCGTGCATATGCCATTATTCTTGCCTTTCTACCCTTTGTATTTACAGGTTATATCCGGTTGTTCTATTATTTCCATCCCAATTTTCTCGATGTATTTTTCTGGACACTTAATGTGTATGCACTGATACGTTTTATTCAAACAGCAAAAAACAGTTGGCTCTATGTATTTGCTATCAGTATCGGATTGGGCATGTTGAGTAAATACTCTGTAGCTTTTTATACCATCAGCCTGGTGGCTGCATTATTATTCACAAAAGACAGAAAGATTTTTTTAAATAAACATCTGTATATATCCGCAGGGCTTGCATTACTCATTATGCTACCCAATATTCTCTGGCAATACAATCACGGTTTTCCATTGATAGCACATATGGAAGAATTGAAAGAGGAGCAATTACAGTTTATTAACCCCCTCGATTTTCTTACAGATCAGTTCATGATGTTTCTGCCATGTGTTTTTATATGGCTGGCAGGTTTGTATTTCATTTTATTTACCCATGAAGGAAAACCATTCCGTATGGTGGCACTTGCCTACCTGTTTGTGATTGCACTACTTACTTATATGAATGGCAAAAGTTATTATGCCGCAGGTGCCTATCCTGTATTATTTGCCTTTGGCGCTTTCTATCTTGAAAAAATTACTACTGTAAAAGGAAGATTATTCCGCTATGTATTTGTACTGATACCTGTGGTATTGGGTTCACTGATCATGCCTTTATTGTTGCCCATGTTTAAGCCCCAAGAACTGGCAGACTGGTATAAGAAAAAGGAATTACATACAATGGGAAGTTTTAAATGGGAAGATCAAAAATACCATCCTCTACCACAGGATTTTGCTGATATGATTGGCTGGCGCGAGCTGGCAGAAAAAACGGCTGCAGTGTATAAAAATCTGCCCAACAGTCAACAAAAGAAAACAATGATTTATTGCCGGGGTTATTACACCGCAGGCGCCTTGAATTACCATGCTAAAAAGTTAGGTCTGCCGGAAGTGTATAGTGATAATGCCTCTTTTCTTTTCTGGATGCCTGAGAAATATGATTTCAAACACCTGATACTGGTGGGTAAACGTATGCCCGATGCTGACGATATTGTTTTCCAGCAGTTTGAAAAAGTAACCATCAAAGACTCCATTCATTATCCGCTGTTTCGTGAAACAGGCATGAAAATCATATTGTTTGAGAATGGCAACGACTCTTTACAGTCTATTACCGAACGGGGTGTGGCAGCATTGAAAGCACGTTTTCAACGCAAATGATTCCTTATTTTTGCTCCCTAAATCGATTGCATGAGTAATTCAAAACGTCCTGTTCGGGTATTGGTGGCCAAAGTAGGTTTAGATGGTCATGACCGTGGCGCAAAAGTAATTGCAACAGCATTACGAGATGCCGGCATGGAAGTGATTTATACCGGTCTGCGCCAAACACCTGAAATGGTGGTGAATGCGGCACTCCAGGAAGACGTTGACGCAATTGGCATCAGCATACTGAGCGGCGCACACATGACTGTATTTCCAAAGGTGATACAATTACTCAAAGAAAAGGGCATGACAGATGTTTTACTCACCGGCGGCGGTATCATCCCTGAAGACGATATGAAACTGTTGAATGAAATGGGGGTAGGAAAATTATTTGCACCCGGTACTGCAACAAGCGACATCGCCAGTTATATCTCCGATTGGACAGCCAAACACAGAACTTTCTGATTTTATCGATCAAACCATTTCTTAAAAGCAGGTGCTTTTTCCCTGCTCACATCCAACTCTAATTTTAAGGGCGACCTGAGTGTTACCGTAAGCTTTTGATTTTCGTGGGGTTTTACAGATTGTATGGCATTGACATGAATAATACTCTGCCTGTTGGTTCTGTAAAAAAGTTTAGGATCAATCAGTTCCTCTATATCTTCTAACGTATTAAAATCAAGGATATATTTTTCACCACTGAATGTGTACAGGTAATTGAGGTTATCGCGAATAAAACAGGCAATATCTGAAGTGCTTACTGGTATCCAGTTATTACGTTGTTGCACAATAAATTTTTCTTTGTAAACTGTCTGCTGCTGACCAAACCTTGCGATAAATGCAGCCAGGTCGTTGGGATACGGCATGTTTTTTTCCTGTAACTGCCTGTATTTATCGATGGCTTTTTTCAGGTCGTCTTCATCAATGGGTTTTAAGAGATAATCAATTCCATTGACCTTGAATGCTTTTACAGCATATTCATCATAGGCTGTTGTAAATATTACCGGGCAGGTAAGATCAAATGTTTCAAATAATTCAAAACTCACTCCATCACTTAGTTGAATATCCATAAATACCAGGTCGGGCATGGCATTTTGCATCAGCCATTTTTTTGCCGTTTTCAAACTGGGCAATAGTTCCATGATGTTTACGTCCGGAGTCACTGTTGCAATTTTACTTTGTAATTCACGGGCTATCAGCGATTCGTCTTCTATAATAATGGCCTTGATCATATCAGAGGTATTTTAACCGTAAAATGAGTAGTAGTTTCTATGAAATATAATTTCCTTTCTGTCAGGTAAGCATACAATGAAATAAGATTCTCAAGTCCCTGCCTGTTACTGGTTTCTACAAAACTTTTTCGCTGCAGGTTGTTCCTTATCATCAGGTATTCGTCTTCTACCAGCACTTCAACAACAAGCGGCGTATCTTCATCTACAATATTATGTTTGATCGCATTTTCAATCAGGTTTTGCAAGGTTACAGGTACTATTTTCCGGAACATATAATCCGGATCAATATCAATTTGTATCTCCAATCCCTTACCAAACCTGGTTTCCTGTAACCTGATAAAAGTTTGTACGAAATTAATTTCGTCTTTCAGCAATACTGTTTCAGCATCTTTACTTTGCAGGATATAGCGGTATATTTTACTCATTCCATCCAGGAAAGAAGCGGCCATTTTCTGATCGAGCCTTATCAGGCTTCCCAATGAAGTAAGTGAGTTAAAAAGAAAATGTGGGTTCAGGTGTTGTTTGAGGTTTTCGTATTGTACCAACGTTTTCTCTTTCTCCAGTGCCTCTGTTCGAGCCTGCAGTTTTAATATCTGCGCCTGTTTTCTCAAACGGTAAGCATACCATTCATAAGACAGATAAACAACCACAATCCCGATTAGCAACAAAAACCACCAACGTAAATAAAAAGGCGCCACTACCCTGATGGGAATTGCAATACTGCTAACATCGGTTGTATTAGCAGCGATATTCCTTACGCGAAAAGTATAATGACCACTCCTGATATTGGTATAACTGGCATATCGTCTGCCATCTGCATGTACCCAATCGGCATCAAACCCTTCCAGCATAAATTCATAGCGTTCAGGACTTCCTGTTTTTCTTTCCGGAATGCCGAATTCAAATGAAAACATTTGTTCACCAGGGTGTAGCCTGATGCGGCCATCTTTTTTCAGTTGTTCATCAAAATAGTATTCTTTATCACCCACACGGAACGATGTAATTTTTACCGGGTAAGACCTATCCTGTTCTGTTCCGGGCAATCCTTCTGTTTCATAATAACCACCATACGTAAGTATCCGGACCTTATTGAAAGAAGTGGTTAATTTCAGTTTACCACTGATGCTCTTTAAAATATCTTTTTGTAACGCGTAGGATTTAATACTACCATTACTATCATTTACTACACATAAAGCAGAATTGGTAGTTACCCAGATAAGCCCTCTTTGATCTACCGTAATATCATTAACGACTGTTCCTTTAATGCCATGAATAGCATCGTACAAACCTACAGACCCTTTCTCCAGTTTGTTGGTATTAATCTTGAGTAGTCCGGCATCTGTACCTGCCCAAAGAATATTTTTCTTATCTGCATACAAAGCATTTACGTGATTAACAGTAGATCCTTTGCTGTTCTGTCCACCCACTGAAAAATTTTCAAACCTGTTTTTCTTTTCATTAAAATAAGCCAGACAGGCATTAGATCCACCTACCCAAACCTTTCCTGTACCATCTACTGCCACGGCTGCAATGGTATTTGAAGCAAGTCCTTGGTCTTTACCAGGCATCTGTGTATAATGCCTGTATGTTTTTTGTTCGGGGTCATAACAAAACACGCCATTCCTGCCACTACTGATCCATAACCTACCCTGGGTATCTTCCACACAATCATTGAATTCGTTTGATCTGTTTTGTATTGAATAAACGGGAGGCTGTACCACCGTTTCAAGTTGTTGTTTTGTTTTATTAAACTCGTAAATAATATCTCTTGAAATAACCCAGACATGTTTTTTACTGTCAATATAAATTCGATGAATAACCTGGAAGGGTTCTTCACCAGGCAATACCGCCACTTTGAATGTTTTTACAGTTCCTGTTTTTTTATCTTCCACATGAAGTCCATCTGCAAACTCTGTTGCGATATAACGATAGCGCTCGTCTTCAGCAATATCTTTTATATAGTAATATTCTATATTGTCTGTTTTACTTACCGGTACCGGTTTATAAGCAAATAACTGGACCGGTATTTCAAGACGTGTAAGACCCCACTCATGTGTTAACCATAATGATCCATTACGGTTGATATAGATACCATAACAGAGATTGGCAGGTAGCCCTATATGTTCTGCAGCTTCCCCTGAATAAAAAAGGAATTGTTCTTTCTGAATATCAAAAACACCCAACCCTTTATCATTGCTGGTAATCCATAACTCCCCCGTTGATTTTTTCCGGATTGATGAAACAATATTTGTTGTGAACTTTTCAGGTTCTACAATATTCATTTTATACCTTTTCCATATTCCTTTTACTATATGGTACCTGGCCAGACCACCACCCCAGGAGCCCAGCCAAAGCTGGTGCCCATCCTGTTCAATAGAAATATAATTGTCGTTTCTGAATTTTTGTTCTTCGTCATCAGGTTCTGGAAAATGAATGAGTGAATGTTTTGCTACATTAAAATAATATAACCCGTTATGTGTAGCCAGCCACATATTACCCTTATCATCTTCAATGGCTGCATTCACCGTGTTGTAACGATTTCTCATTTCTGATGAAAAGGAAGGATCATTTTCATTGATCAGGTTATAAGACCTCTGCTGTTTTGTATGAATATCCAATTCCAAAAAGCCCTGTTGGCGCATACCTGCCCATACACGATTTCTGCTGTCGATATATAAAAAACTAACAGGCCCTCCGGATTGTTTATTCTTTCCTGTTGTAAGATTGTATTTTGTAAATCTCCCACTTGAAGGATCATAAGAACAGAGTATCCCTTTATTAAACCCCATCCATATTTTCTGATCCTGACCAATGGCAATTCGTGTAATATTATTGTCTGCTAGGCTGTTCGTATCTGCATGATCATGTGTGTAATGCCGAAAACCATAGCCATCGTACCGATAAAGACCATCTGATGTTCCGATCCAGGTAAAACCTGACTGATCCTGTACCACACCCGTTACCACCCTCGATTCAAAACCATTGGCAGCCTGTATAGGATAGGTTTTTAAGTTCAGTGGTAACCCGGCTTGTGCCTGACTCAACAACGGGGCACAACAGCACAAGATCAGCGCTGTAAATATGATTCGATACAGGAATAAAAAAATAGGGATAGCACGCATGAACAACAAAATACTGAAATATGGTTCATCCTGTGAAAAAACAGGATATGAACCGTAGTATTTATGACATGAAGTGTAGTAAAAATGAAATGAACCGTTTTATTGCTGCGATGCGGCTTCTATCATGGTAGATGACAATAGTTGGTAACAGTTTGTCCAGGCTTCTTCGGTATCCTTGTTCCAGTCCTTACCCAATCCTTTGGCTAAAGTCCATAACAGTGCATCACCCACATATGCATAATGTTCCGGTTTTACACCATAGTGTACATGCCTGATGGCCAGTTGTCTGACTTCTTCCGTTATTTCTTCGAGACGATCAAGTCTTGTTACTACAGCATGAAGCATATCCAGCAGTTTACCATATTGCTCCTGCATATTTATAGAGAACATATTCCTGGCTGCAGGCATATTCATAAAGAGGCGACTGTAAAATACTTCTCCTAATAATTCAGGATCTACTTCCCGTAATAACTTCCAACTGGTTTTTACCAAACTGATCTGCCTGGGGGTCATAGCCTTGTTTTATGATTCAAAGAAAGGAAAGAAAAAGCAATCCCGCTTAAGGCGGGATCATTTTTGTATTTATGCAGCTTTCTCCGATTGATTAACGGCTTGTATCATCGCTCCAGATAAAATGGTATAACAGGCAATCCATGCGTCTTTTACGCTTGGTGTCCAGTTATCGCCCAGCCCTTGCTCCAATGTCCACAACAAAGCCACTGCCACTACGCCGTAATGCTCTTCTTTCACACCGTACTGTACATGTCTAACGGCTAGTTTCGATACTTCATCAATAATATCATCCAGTTTATCGAGTTTACCTATTACATATGCCAGCATACTCAACAGTTTTCTTGACTGCTCAGGCATCGGGTTGCGGAACATGGGTTTTACAGCAGGTGCAATTTCAAACAAGCGGTTATAAAACAGTTCTCCCACTACTAAGGGATCAATAGTGGCTACTTTACCCCATGATTGTTTTACCAGTTGAATTTGTTCGTTGGTCATGATAATGATAGTTAAATGGTTTATTGAAATAAATAATCTAGTCTGTCGATTGTATTTACGGGCGAATATGCCTGCTGCACCTGTTCCTGTTCACAGTTTTCAGTTTTTATCAACCCCGGATGTGTTGCAAATCCTGTAATGGTGCACATGGCAAAACCAATACCCAGGTAACTCAGAAAGCTGAAATAACCGCTGTATGTATGTTCTGGCTTGTTCATAACGTTTGATTTATGATGCAAAAGTCTATACTTGAAAATGTCATCTAAAATTTTTGAAGATGAGTTGTCTTCAAAATCTGATGAAATGTGGCGAATTGCTATTGAAGCGTTTTGGAATAACTGAATGGCTGTTTACCTCTTCGGAAAGATTTGAAAGGCAATATTCACTTCAACAAATAACAAGTACGGTTAAACAGTTTTTTAGCACACTTCGGCTACTATTCTTTTTTAGCGGCATTGCAACGACTGAATTTTGCAGCCGTATTTAATTCAATTATATAAAAAGAGTATGAAAAACGTATTTCAAAAAAGCATGAGCCTGTTAGTGGC
Organism: Chitinophagaceae bacterium; assembly: GCA_003526435.1. Lineage (GTDB taxonomy): Bacteria > Bacteroidota > Bacteroidia > Chitinophagales > Chitinophagaceae > Sediminibacterium. Next base: position 7,657 of record DPWF01000233.1, read on the forward strand.
CACGGTTATTTTAGTATCCTGTAGCAAACAACAAATTACGGCACCTTCAGCGCCTGCTCAGTCTTTAGACAGCAACCAGGGTGGTAGTATTCAACCTGAAATCACACAAACTGTTTATCTCAGCAATCCAACCGGTGGTAACCCTTTAAAAGCAGTTTTATTCATTCCTGCGTCAACGACTATAGTTCCTGCAGTGGTGGTACAGCATGGAAGCGGTGGATTGTGGAGCAGCACCGATACTACAAATACTAAACTTGCCAATCAATTTAAAATATGGATTGATTCATTTAGGGTAAATAAAATTGCCGCCTTATTTGTAGACAGTTATACAGCTCGTGGTGTAAAAACTTTTCCCAATGTAGCGCCTCCCGACAATCTTTTTCTTGCGGCAGAATTTGTTCGCCCAAGAGATGCGTATGCAGGACTCGCATTTCTCAGAACACAACAACGCATCAATGGACAAAAAATAGCCTTACTTGGTTTTTCGCATGGCGGTACCAGTGTTTTGAGTACCGTTGTGAATGCGGATGCCGTAAGTAAACCTGTATGGTCGGTGTACAGTTCAAAAACAGATTCAACTTATACGGCAGGCGTTTTGGCACCAGCGGCTCGGCCTGCAGAAGGAGGTTTTGTTGCTGCTNNGATGTTTAATTATTATGGAAAACCTGGAACACCGAGCAATGGTAAATACATTCCTTATGCCCCGGTTATGATTCATGCTGCTGGTAACGATCCATTGTATACTACCCAATACAGCAACAGTGATAACAATACCAAGATCAGTGCTTATGACGGGTTGATTTTAACAGCACAACAATCCACGCTATC
>DPWF01000418.1:0-575 GCA_003526435.1 Chitinophagaceae bacterium
GCCATACATGCCTGCAGAGAACATTTACTGGGCTATGGTGGTCATTTCGCAGCAGCGGGTATGACTTTACTACCGGAGAAAGTAACCGATTTTGCCAACGCATTTGAAAAAGCAGTTCAGGAACAGATTACACCTGAGCAACTGATTCCTGAAATCAATATTGATGCTGTGATACAATTCTCAGAAATCAATCCCACCATGTTCAATATACTTTGCCAGATGGAACCTTTCGGACCCGATAATATGCGTCCTGTGTTCATGGCAACAAGAGTGAGTGATACCGGTTTCTCGAAAATTGTAAAAGAACAGCATATACGTTTTGTGGTAAAACAACAGCAGATCAGTTTTACAGGTATTGGTTTTAATATGGCTGCCAAGTTTCACCTCCTCCAGCAACAGCAACCTGTTGATCTTGTTTTTACACTTGATGAAAATGACTGGAACGGTGAAAAAAATATCCAGCTCAAAATGATTGACCTCAGGATCAGCGAGTCTGTTCAGTAACGGATCTCCACATCTCCCCCTATCGGATATGCAGTGCATGTGAGAATTCTGCCCGAATTGATTTCTTCTTC
>DPWF01000418.1:586-10194 GCA_003526435.1 Chitinophagaceae bacterium
GTACATCCATACTTTCCCTTTTACACAAATAGCAGCACAGGCGCCACACTGACCACTTTCACAATTATAGGGCAAATCAATATGCTGTTTTTTTGCAGCCTGCAAAATGGTATCGGGATATTGCACTTTCCACGAATACACAGATTTATCAATTGTTGCATGAACGATGTGCAAATCAGTGTCAGCAGGTTTTTGAGATGCTTCAGATTTGTAAATGATGAACTGTTCTTTTTTGATTTGCCGGTCCTTTACACCCATTCCCTTCAACACCAATGTAATCATCAGCATATAATGAAAAGGGCCACACAAATAAATCCAGGCGTCCTGAACAGAATCGGAAAAATGCTTTTGCACAATATCTTCCACCATCGATGCGCTCAATCTTGCATTACTGTAATGAGCGGCATCACTAAACAAAAAACGAATGAATAACTGGTCAGGATGTTTTTTTGCAAGTGATTGTAATTGATTATAAAACAACGCATCTTTTTCAGAACGATTACTGTATACCAATACAATTTCAGCCGCCTTATTTAATGCAAGTAGTGTTTTGATCTGCGCGTATATAGGTGTAATGCCACTACCGGCAGCAAAAAAAACAAACTGTACTTTTTCTTTTGACAATGGGGGCAAAGTGAAAAAACCTGTTGGAGAAAGGCCGTTTAAAATATCACCAACCTGAACAGTATCTACCAGTTTTCGTGAATAAGCTCCATTCACAACCTTCTTTACAGTGATAGTTAATGGTTCCTGAAGTACAGGAGCAGACGAAATTGAATAACTTCTTCTTTCTTCTTCGTTATTCCTGTTATGAAACAGGATCGTAATAAACTGCCCCGCTTCATATTTCACTTCTCCGCTTACAGATTCCAATATGAAAGAAGCTACATCTTCAGTTTCTCTTACAACAGCCTGAACCCGGTACCGCATACTACTATTTTGATTGAATATGAAAATAATCATATTCAGTCAGGACGAACATAAAAAAGCTGCTCATTATTGATGAGCAGCTTTTGTTTTTCTATTAATGTATTTACACTTTTGCTGTTTCTCCCTGTAATAATTCAACACTTCGGTTGATGAAACTTGTAAGATCATTGCCTTTTAACAGGCCCTGAGATAATAAGGCCAGATCGGCCAGGTTTCTTACCTGTTTCTCCTTCAGCGATACATTATCTGTTTTTAGTACCTGCTGGTAGATTGGATGGTTACCATTGATGGTAAGTGTTACTTCGTCGGGCATCTGTGCATAAAAAGCAGTCATACCACCTCCTACGCCCGCCATGTCTTTCATACGTCTCATAAACTCGGGACGTGTGGCAATAACAGGTGCCGATTCAGGACTAAGACCTTTGATTTCTGTTGTTACATGCAGGTCTGCAAAGTTCAGGTTGAACAACGCTTTCAACTGTTCTGTTTCTTCCTTATTCAATACTGTTTCGCTACCTTCCTGTTTATCGATGAGGTTGTCTACTATATCAGCATCCACCCTCACAAAACTCACATTTTCCCATTTCATTTCCATGGTGTTAATGAAAGCTGCATCTACGAGGGTTTCCATTTTCACTACTGTGTATCCTTTAGCCTTACAGGCCTGTATATAAGCATCCTGTTGAACAGGATTGGTGCTGTATAAAATGATATGTTTGCCTTCTTTATTTTTCTGAGAAGCTTCTGTGGCTGTTTTATATTCCTCCACTGTATGAAACTTACCATCCACATCTTCCATTACCAGGAACTTGTTGGCTTTTTCGAGGAATTTGTCATCCGTCATCATACCATATTTCACAAACAGACCCAGGCTCTCCCATTTTTCTTCAAATGAACTGCGTTCATTGCGGAAAATTTCTTCGAGCTTATCGGCTACTTTTTTAGTGATATGCGCGTTGATTTTTTTCACATTCGGATCACCCTGTAAATAGCTGCGGCTTACATTCAGCGGTATATCGGGACTGTCTATTACACCATGAAGCAACATGAGAAATTCAGGAACAATATCTTTTACTTCATCTGTCACAAACACCTGGTTACAGTACAACTGTATTTTATCTTTTTGTATCTCGTAACTCTGTTTGATTTTGGGGAAATACAATACCCCGGTTAAATTGAATGGATAATCAACATTCAGGTGTATCCAGAAAAGTGGTGTTTCTCCAAATGGATATAACTCACGATAAAATTTCTCGTAGTCTTCTTTCGTCAGTTCAGCAGGCTTTTTAATCCAGATGGGATTTGTGTTGTTGATGGGTTTTTCTTCTTCCTCTTTTTTCTCACCTGCAACAGAAAAATATATTGATATGGGAAGAAACTTACAAAATCTTTCCAGAATACTTTTTATACGTGATGCTTCCAGAAACTCTTTACTTTCTTCATTAATATGAAGCACAATCTTGGTACCACGTTCATTATAATCGGTTTCGTATAATTCAAATTCGGGGCTTCCNNAACTCCAGAAAACACCACTTCCTTCTTTGAAACTTTTTGAATGGATATCTACTTTATCGCTTACCATGAATGCACTGTAGAAACCCAATCCGAAATGACCGATGATGCTGGCATCTTTGTATTTATTTACAAATTCCTCAGCTCCGCTGAATGCCACCTGATTGATGTATTTGTCTACTTCTTCGCCTGTCATCCCCACACCACGGTCAATAATACTCAGGGTTTTTTCCTGGGTATCCAGGATCACGTCAATTCTCAGTTCACCAATATCGCCCTTGGCTTCCCCGATGGAGGACAGGGTTTTCAATTTCTGACTGGCATCTACGGCATTGCTTACCAGTTCCCGAAGGAAAATTTCATGGTCACTGTACAGGAATTTCTTAATAATGGGGAATATATTCTCCGTTTGAACACGAATCTGGCCTTTTTGCATGGTTCTCTTGTTTTTGCGCAAATGAACAAAGAAAGTACCAAATGGTAGCAAACTGACAGGTTGACAAGTTATCCACTTAAACAAAATTTAATGATAGAATGACGCCGGGAAAAAATGTCATTTCGGTTGGATCGCTACATTTGTTATCCAAAACAAACTCAAATCCATGAGAAAACTGTACCTGAGCCGTTTCATCGGAATGCTATGCCTTGCCGTAATTACTATCGTTACCCAGGCCCAAACCATCGGATGGAACTTTACCACAGCTACCCCTTCTACCACTACCGCAAATATTACCGCTTCCGATATAAGCAGGGGTAATAATAATGGTACAACCAATGAGCTCATTACCACTACTTCAGCATCAAGCACCTATCCCGGGTTTTCTGCCGGGGGTAATGCAGGTGTGGCTGCAAGAATTGGCGCCCTGAACCAGGCTGCTAACGGAAGTGCTTATTTTGAATTTACGCTTACGCCTGCCAATGGTTATGGGTTTAATTTAACAGGCATCAGTTTTGGTACCCGAAGCACAGGTACGGCCCCACAGGCATATACCATTAGATCCAGTGCCGACAATTTTGCTGCAGATATTGTTGTGGGAACTATCAGCAATAACAGTTCATGGAGTTTGAAAACACATACAGGTCTTACTTTTAGTGCTTCTACAGCCACTACTTTCCGTATCTATGGATATAATGGCGCCGGCTCACCAGCAGCCAATACAACCAACTGGCGCATCGATGATCTTGTATTATCAGTGAACGCAAATGTTCCTGCCAATATATCGACCTTATCGTCCCTTGCATTAAGTACAGGTTCTTTAACGCCTTCATTTGCATCCGGCAATTTTACTTATAGCAGTACAGTTCCTGCTGCAGTTAACAATATTACTGTTACACCTGTTGCTACAGATGCCCTTGCAAACATCACTGTAAATGGTACTCCTGTTGCAAACGGAAATAATTCTCAGTCAATCACTTTAAATACCGGCGTCAATAATATAACCATACAGGTTACGGCTCAGGATGGTATTACTGTTTCTACTTACAGCATCCAGGTTACACGCGAAGTACCGGGTAATCCTTTACTGTTTGCCAATCCCACCAATTTTGATTTTGGCAATCAATGTATCAATACCATTGCCAATGCGTCGTTCACTGTAAATGGTACCGATTTAGATGGAAGTGCTGTTACCGTTATCGCACCTACCGGCTTTAGTGTTGCCACAACAGTTAATGGTAGTTATGGAAACAGCATTCAACTTAATTATGCAGGTAATACTTTAAATACTACTACTGTTTATGTGCGCTTTGCGCCTCTAGCAGTTCAATCATACCAGAACAGTTTTATCCTTTCCGGAGGAGGTGCATCACTTTCTTATCCTGTAACGGGTAATGGCGTTAATAACAGCGCTTCTGTTAATACACAACTGATCAGCAACATAGGTTTCAATAATGCTTTGCTTGCCGGAAATATTACCGATGCAGGTTGTTCACCCGTTTCTGCATATGGATTCGAATACAGCACGACCAATAATTTTGCTAACGGAACCGGCACTATCATTTCTTCAACTAATTTATCAGGCAACAGTTTTAGTGCTGCACTCAATGGTTTAAGTGCCAATACTATTTATTATGTAAAAGCATTCGTTACCAATGCAGGCGGCACAGCTTATGGCCCTCAACAATCTTTTATTACCACTGCCCAGCCTGTAATCATGGCACAGCAAGCTGCATTGGCCTACACACAAAACTTTGATAATATTTCGAGCTGGACCAATGGTTTTACTTCTGATAATGGCGCCCTTAATTTCGGGCCTGTTGCTGTAAATGCCAATGGAAACATTCCTAACGGCACCAGAACCACTACAGCAACAAATAGTTTCAGCAGTGGATCATCAGGCGGTGTTCAGCGCGGAAGTGCTGGAAACCTTGTTTTATTGGCAACCGGCGGCACAGACAACAGCAGTGCTGTGGCCGTTGATTTATTGCTTGATTTTACCGGCGTTAATGCAGGAACCATTGGCTTTAACTGGGCCTCTGTGAATAACAGTACTGGCGACAGAAAAGGCTCTCTTCGGGTGTATGGTAGTGTCGACGGAATTAATTTCACTGAAATTACAGCGGCGGCTGTTTTGAATATTACCAATAATGTTCTCACCAATGGAACAATATCGGGTATTGCATTACCTTCTAACTTCAGCAACAATCCAAATGCCAGGCTGCGATTCTATTATTACAATGGCAATGGAGGAACAACAGGATCAAGACCTAAGATCAGCATCGACAATCTTATAGTGAGAGGATATACACCTGGTGATGTAACTGCTCCACAGGTTATCAGTTACAATCCTGCTCAGGGTGCAACAGGCATTACTCCTTCAGGTTCTATTGCTGTAACATTCAGTGAAACGATTGTTCCCGGAACAGGTAATATCACTTTACACAATACTACCAATGGTACCAGTCAGGTTTTCAGTATCAATGATCCTTCTATTACCATTGCTGCAGAAACAGTAAGTCTGAATACCAACCTTGCTGCCTTCAAATCTTATTATGTAACCATCGACGCAGGCGCTTTGGTGGATCTGGGTGGCAATTCTTTTGCAGGTATTGCTGCCAACACATGGAGCTTTACCACCGGCGCACCTCCAACCAGTTTTAATTTTAATGATTGTATCAACAATCTTCCGGGAGGTTTTACACAGTATAGTGTTACCGGTGCACAGGTTTGGGGTTGTACCACATTTGGTAAAACAGGTAATGCTGTTCAGATCAATGGCTTTGTGAGCGGGGCCCAGATCAATGAAGACTGGCTTATTTCACCAGCGTTTGATTTATCCGGTTTTGATTATCCATTATTGAGTTTTGCATCCCGCGTTCGATTTGCAGGACCATCTTTAAAACTCATGGTCTCTACAAATTATACAGGCACAGGTGATCCTAACCTGGCACAATGGACCGAAATCAATGGACGTTTTGCAGAACCTGAATCTGATGTTTGGACCACCAGTGATCAGATCGATCTCTCTGCTTATAAAACAGCATCCGTACACATTGCTTATGTGTACACTTCCTCTCCAACTTTAAATGCGGCCAGATGGACGCTTGATGATTTCAGCATAACCAATTCTGCCACACCTGCTGCGCCCGGAGTTGATATAAGAGGCGGAAATATTGATTTTGATTATGTGGCAAATGGTCAAACATCAACCAACAGAACTTTCTCAGTGGAAGGATACAATGTAAGCGGTGATATCACGGTATCTGCACCAACAGGTTTTGAAATCAGCCTGGATGGCAACAGTTTTACCGCTTCATTAACCATCCCATCAACAGACGCTAATACGCGTAAAACCATTTATGCACGTTTCAGACCTGTAGCGGCTGATCAGATTTATACGGGTCAGGTAACTGCAACCATTACAAATACCAACAATACTGTAACCGGCATAAGTTTTACCGGCACTTCACTGAGAACATTGAAAGTCGTGAACTGGAACCTGGAATGGTTTGGAAGTACTGCATCTGGTCTTGGCCCAAACAATAAAGATCTTCAGCAGCAAAATGTTCAAACCGTTCTTAATACGCTGAAAGCAGATGTGTATGCATTGGTTGAAATTGTTGACACATTACGTTTCAAAGCAGTAGCAGAAGCTTTACCTGGTAATTATGAGTATGTAGTGAATACCTATGGTTCTTATGCCGATGATGTAAATGATCCTGATTATGCGGGTGCACAAAAATTAGGTTTTATCTACAATAAAGATGTAGTGAAAAAATTAAGCACAAGACCCATACTGAAAGCCAGCACCGGTAATGCCTTTAACAGTTGGGCCAGTGGTCGTTTCCCCTTCCTTATGCAGGCTGAGGTAACGCTAAATGGCGCAACAAGTGTGGTTGATTTTATTGTGATACATGCCAAAGCAAATACCGGCAACACTGCAGATAAGATTGAAGGTTATGAAAGAAGGAAAGCAGGTGCAGATGAATTAAAAGATTCGCTGGATGCTGTCTTCCCGAATAACCGTATCATCATACTCGGCGATATGAATGATGATTTCGACAAAACCATTACAACTGAAATGGCTCCTGTAACGGTTAGCTCATACAGTTCATTCCTGAATGATGCTACAAATTATACACCGATTACTTTACCATTAAGTTTAACCGGCAACAGCTCTACTGCATCATTCCCTGATATGATTGATCATGTAATCACTTCTAGTGAGATGAGTATTGCCTATGTGCAGAACTCGGCAAAAGTGTTCAGAGATGTGTTGACATTAATTAATGGTTATGCAAGCACCACTTCTGACCACTTCCCTATTATTACAAAATATGACTGGCGTTATTTCAGCAAGCCAACCATCAGCGTTACTGATCTGGGATTCTTTACCAATGCGGGTGTTTGCTCCACAACAACAACATTACCCACACCTGCTGTTACAGGTTTCAATACCATCGTATCCATCACGAGCGATGCACCGCAAAGTTTTCCTGTAGGTATAACAAAAGTTACCTGGACGGCCACAGATATTTATGGCAACAGCAGTACCAAAGAGCAGCTCATTACAGTTACGGATAATCAAAAACCAACTATCCAGGCCCCTCAGGCAGTTAGTGTAGTTAATGACAATGGTGCCTGCTACGCAACAATTGCATCTCTGGGTACTCCAATAGTTGCAGACAACTGTGGTATTGCATCTGTTACCAACAATGCTCCGGCATTATTCCCTGTTGGTACTACCATTGTAACCTGGACAGCTACAGATATTCATGGCAATATTACTGATACGGCTAAACAGGAGGTTACTGTAATTGACAACCAGCCACCTGCCGTAACTGTAACTGCGATATCCATACCTGCGCAAACCGGAAGATGTGATGCCATCATCAGCATCACTCAACCAGATGCAAGCGACAATTGTGGTATCGCTACCATTACAGGAGTAAGAAGCGATGGTTTACAATTAACTGATGCTTTCCCAACCGGCACTACTACCATTAGCTGGACCGTTATGGATGTGAATGGAAATATTCGTACCGCTACACAAAGCATACAGGTAGCCGATAATCAGGCCCCACAAATTGCATGTGCAGGTAATCTATCATTCTGTCAGTCTGACAATAACCAGTATACCGTTCCTGTTATTGGTGTTACTGATAATTGTGGAATTGCTACTATCGCATACAGCATATCCGGTGCCACCACTCGCAGTGGAACCGGTGGAGACATCAGCGGTATTTTCAACACCGGTGTTTCAACAGTACTTATTACTGTTACGGATATAAATGGCAACAACAGCACCTGTAATTTCACAGTAACTGTTACCAATCCGCCAACAGCCATAATTACAACCAGCAACCCTGATGCTTTCTGTAATCAGTTCGTATTATCTGGAAACAGTGGCAGCTATAGTTACAAGTGGTACCTGAACAATGCAGTGGTGAGTACAGGCAGCCAACTGAATCTTGGTCTTACAAATACAGACGGCACATACTCACTCACCATTACGGATGCTGCAGGTTGCAGCAGTGCCAACAGCGCATCGTTCACATATCAGAAACAACATCTGGTAAGCAATTATACCATCCTTGCTTATGAAGAAGTAAAACTGGGTGAATCGAACACAGTTGCCAGCGGTAGTGTAGGTGTAATGAACAGACGTGGTGAGGCTTCCTTCGACAGAAACAGTTCTGTAGCTGCTCCTGGTGCATTTGTAAAAGCGCCAAGGATTGACCTCGATGGATCGGGCATCAATATTCCGACCAAAATTTATGGTTCAGCAACCGTAAGTTTACCAACCATGTTTTATAATACCAGCAATACACGTAACCTCCCGAGCACTACTGTTCAGAAGAATACAACAGTTACACTGAGTGGTAATTATAACAATATAACCATCAAAGAAAACGCAACGGTTACTTTAAGCGGTACTGTTTTCGGAACAATTAAAGCAGATAAAGGCGCCAACATCCGCTTTACGGCTGCTTCTGTAAGCATTGAAGAATTAATTGTTGAAGAAGGCAGTAAAACAGCTTACAGCCATATCAGTTTCAGTGGCGGCACCCAAATTAAAGTAAGTAAGAAAGTAAGTATTGGTGATCGTGTTCTGTTGAACCCCGACAACCATAAAGTAATTTTCTATATGGGTGATACTAAATGCGATGATGAAAAATTCCAGGTGAAAGGTGAAGATGTACGCGTAAATGCAAATGTGTATATGCCAAACGGCAAACTGAAAGTAACGGCTGAAAACAAAGGACATGGTAAATGGAATAGTAATACTTCAGCTATTTACATGACAGGATTGTTTATCGCAGAACAGGTAGAAAGCAAAGGGGGTAATATTACATGGAACAATAACAACTGTATTGTAAATACTGTAACTGTCAGCAATAATCAGCCTGCAGTAAGCAGTAAAATCATAACAGAAGAAAAAACTGTTACTGAAACTACCGGGTTATTGAATGTAATAGTTATGCCAAACCCAAGCCGCACATTCTTTACACTTAAAATTTCAGCAAGAACAGAAGCTCCGGTTCAACTCCGCATTATTGATGCTGCAGGTCGATCTGTTGAAAGCCGGATCAACCTGAATGCCAACAGTACAGTACAGGTAGGTCATCGCCTGAACCCAGGCACTTATTATGCTGAACTGGTACAAGGCCGCGAAAGAAAAGTAGTACAACTGATCAAAATCAGGTAATGATTGATCGTTTAGAAT
>DPWF01000418.1:10215-10335 GCA_003526435.1 Chitinophagaceae bacterium
TAGAATTAAATAAAAACGCCCCGCTAAATGGGGCGTTTTTATTTAATTACCCAGTACCTGAATATTATCTATTCTGAATGTAGTGGTAAGTTTTGCTGTTTGCGCCGGCGGATCGCTACC
>DPWF01000048.1 GCA_003526435.1 Chitinophagaceae bacterium
AAGGGGACCGAGAAAAGAGAGTGACCCTTTCTCAAAAAGGGTAACACCATCATCAAAAGAAATACGCTCTTTGTTTAAAATTTTTTCACCGATATTTTTTAACTGGGCATCTGGCTGAGTAGCTACCAAAACAAAAGGATCTGCTTGTCGCGCGGTCATCTTCACTAATTTGGTTGCAAAAATACGATTTAAAAGCTGCAAGCCACAAGCTTCAAGCTGCAAGTTTGAATAGATATTCGCTATCTATGCTCTATTCTTACACAACCAATCTCTGACAGTTTGCAGCTTGCAGCTTGTAGCTTTTTTAATGAGCCGGCTTCAAAGAAGCATTCGGATCATGCTTATACCGGAACACAAGCGGGAACACAAGACCCAGTACCAGTGCATATCCGGCAAAAGCCAGCCATATATTCTGCCAGTTTTTAATACCGTCGATGGTAAAATAATCCACTACTATTCCGCTGATGGTACCCCCCAGGTAGGCACCAATACCATTGGTCATGAGCATAAATAAACCCTGGGCGCTGGCCCTGATTTTTATATCGGCTTCTTTCTCCACAAACAGTGACCCTGAAATGTTGAAGAAATCGAAAGCCATACCATAAATAATCATAGACAAAATGAGCAGGTACAAACCATCGCCGGGATTACCGATGGCAAAAAGCCCGAAACGGAACACCCAGGCAAAAATGCTCAGGAGCATCACGTTTTTGATACCGAATCTTCTCAGGAAAAAAGGAATGGTGAGGATGAATACGGTTTCCGATATCTGGGAAATAGAAATCAGGATATTGGGATGCTGAACACCGAATGAATCGGGATAACTGTTTTTGAAATCATCGAGAAAGGGGCCACCGAAAGCATTGGTAATCTGTAAAGCTGCACCCAGTAACATGGCAAAAAGAAAGAAAATAATCATCTTCTTTCTTTTAAATAAAACAAATGCATCGAGTCCTAATGCAGAAACAATTCCTTGCCCTATTTTTTTACCACTTGGGGCACATTTACTCATGGTAAATGAATACAGACCCAATGCAATACCCGCTGTTGCGCTTACATATAACTGATTGGTGCTTTTGGTCCACCCCATCAGGTCAACCAGCCACATGGCTGCAATAAAACCGATGGTGCCCCATACGCGGATGGGGGGGAAATCTTTCACAATATCCAGTCCTTTTTTCTCCAGTACAATATAAGAAACGGTATTGTTTAAAGCTATGGTAGGCATGAATACACAGGCATTCAGGAGCATGATGATATAAAACGTAGAATAATCCTGAACAGTAGAGGCCCAGATGAGTAATAAAGCACCTACAATATGACAGGCACCCAGTACACGCTCTGCATTAACCCAGCGGTCGGCTACAATACCCAGGAGTGCGGGCATAAACAGGGAGGCAATACCCATGGTGGCATATACGGCACCAATTTGTCCACCGGAGAAACCCAGTGAAACGGCCATATAACTACCCAGTGAAATGAGCCATGAACCCCAGACAAAAAATTCCAGGAAATTCATCAGTATCAGGCGGGGTTTGATATTATTCATGCAACAAGCAGTTTAGTGTTAGAAATCAGCGAGGAAGATAGGGAAAATCAGTGAGTCGGGGGCGGAAGTAGGGGAGTCCGAAAGTCCGGAAGTCGGAAAGTAAGGAGGACTGAAAGTTGGCAACTCACAGAAACAAATAATCATATAACAAAAAAAGGAACCGACCCGCAGGGTCAGTTCCTTTTTTATTAAAAAGCTTGTAGCCTGAAGCTTGTGGCTTGCAGCTTATAAATGCGACTGTATTTTCTTATCCAGCACCGACTTAGGCACTGCACCAATCTGTTTGTCTACAATCTGACCGCCTTTAATGAAAAGGATGGCAGGAATAGAGGTAATGCCATAGTTAACACTGAGGTTAGGGTTATGGTCTACATTCACTTTACCTACATTTATTTTACCGTCATAATCTTTGGCCAGTTCTTCAATAACGGGTCCGATGGCGCGACAGGGGCCACACCATTCCGCCCAGAAATCTACTACGGTCAGTTTATCACTATCCAGAACGGTAGTCTGGAAATTCGCATCGGTTAATTCTAAAGCCATTGTTTTTATTTTTAGATGTTTATTGTTTTTTAGTCCGAAAGACCGGAAGTCCGGAAGACCGTTTTTCCTTTCTTGTAGCTTGAAGCTTGTCGCTTGCAGCTTCTAATGAATGTCAAATTTAAGCCCAATTGCTCTTCTCTGCCCCTTTGACTTTTCCACCACTGTTATTAATGACGTTAGGGCAGGAGAAACCTGACAGGGGGGCAGCAAATAAGGAATAAGAAACAGGAGACAAGAAACAAGGAACAAGAAATGAGAGGGGGGCAGGAATGAATAAAATGACTAAATTTATTAATGTGTGAAATTGGTTTCGTCAATTTAAAAGTTAACAACACGCGTAAAACAACAGACAAACAGAAAATTTATCTTCTCCGCAAGGTCTTGTATCCAAAAGAAGTTCGGCGCATCGTCTCCTAAGGTACGAAGGTACGTTGCGCTGAGGTTACACAGGAGCATGCTACTGTTTACTTAGCTGTTTCATTATAGTATACAACATACACAGATCATAAGTATTTGATACACCCAAAACGTGTAGCAAAGCAAGGTCCCCAATCTCCCGCCTTTAGCGTGAGTAGGAGACGATGTGTAGAACAAAAATTGTATCCATTCGCCATTCACGTTTCACCTCTTGAATACTACTCAGGCGTATTCCACTTTAACGTGAAGTGAATTAAAAAACAGCAATTGTTAAAACTGAACGATGAAGAGTTGTTTGTGCTGTAATCCATTTAATTTAAGCATGTAAGCAAGGCTATCATTCTGCAACAGACAATATAAACAGATAGCCAGATAAGCATTTGTGGTCAACAATGTTTTAGCCATTTATACCATTTCTTTTATTGAAAGGCACGCCGATAAGGAAGAACTACTGAATACTGTTATCCAACCAATCATTTTGAAAAGGAATGAAATTACAGCAGCGAAAATATGCGAAGCTATTAACCAGTATTGGCACTGCTATTGCAACGGCAAGGCGTAATGCAATAAAAGCCGTCAATACAGAATTGGTAAAAGCGAATTGGGAAATTGGCAGGCATATAGTAGAATACGAACAACAAGGGCAGGAAAGAGCAGAGTATGGAAGTGAGCTACTGGCAAGGCTTTCAAAGGATTTAAGGCAACGATACGGCAAAGGATTTGGCAGGCGGAATATACTTGATATGCGGAGGTTTTACCTCACCTATCAGAAATGGCAGGCAGTGCCTGCCAAATTGAGTTGGACACATTTTGTAACCCTGCTTACTATTTCAGACAACAGAGCGAGGATGTTTTATGAAAAGCAGGCTATGCTTGAAGATTGGGGTTATCGTGAACTGGAAAGGCAGATAAATTCCTCCTTGTTTGAAAGGCTTGCACTGAGCAAAGACAAAAAAGGGGTAGTGCAACTTTCAAAAAAAGGACATATAGTTGCCCGCGCAACAGAAGCCATTAAAGATCCGTATGTGTTAGACTTTCTAAAAATACCCCAGAGTTATCGTGTTACAGAGAAAGATCTTGAGCAGAAAATTATTGATAACCTGCAA
>DPWF01000351.1 GCA_003526435.1 Chitinophagaceae bacterium
AGACTATTTCTTTACAATCTTCATTTTTTCATCAACGATATATCACCAGCACAATATTTATCTACTCGTATCATTCATTTTTTTCTACGGCTTTCAGTAAACCATCCGGATAATTCACTTCCATCAAATACAATCCACGTGCGGGTGTTGTGAAATCAGCTTTACTGCAATCCTTTGCTTCAATCACTGATCTGAACATGGCTTCAGCTTCGGCTACTGTTTGATCCATCCTCGCCATACGCATCATGGTGCCTACTATACCCCTGATCATACCCCTTAAAAACCTGTTCGAACGGATATGAAATTCCAGCTCCCCATTACCCCTTACCTCCCAATATGCCGAACTGATGGCGCAATTGTAAGTAAACACCTGCGTATTTCTTTTCGAAAAAGAGCTGAAATCCTCGTATTCCATCAATACAATAGCCAGACGGTTGAGTATCTCCTGGCTTAAGGGATATGGATATAACCAGCCCCTGTCTGCCAGAAAAGGGTTTTTATGCTTGTATATCAGGTATTTGTATACTCTTTCTGTGGCATCAAACCTACAATGGGCAGTTTCCATCACCTGAAATATGCCTGTTACAGCAATATCACTCGGTAAAATGGCATTGAGGTTATACTGGTGTCTGGCCGTGAGCTCAATATTGGTATCGAAATGGAAATAGTTCTGAATGGCATGTACGCCGGAATCTGTTCTGGATGACCCTGTAAGGGTAAAATGTTCCCTGAAAAGTGTTTCCAGAGCCTTGGTCACCTGCGATTGTATGGTTTCCTGTCCATCCTGAATCTGGAAACCGGCATAGCGGGTTCCCTGGTAGGCTACAGAGAGAAAATATCGCATCAGGGTTTTTTATTGGGGTTGAAAATAGCAGGTTGAACTGTATTAACACTCATTTCCCCACCTTTATTACCATGTATGGCCCGGCTTTTCAAGCTTCCACCCGCCATTCCCGGTGGTTTGATGGCAGGTACATAAATAATCACCGTATCACTTTTGGGTGTTCCGCTTACCACAAAAACCATATCAACACCTTCTGCCGAAGCCCTGTCATAAATTTTTGAGATTGGAGGCAATGCATTTTTTGTCTTGGCTATTTCTTTTACTACCGCCACTGTTTTAGCCACCGTATCCACTTTTTTAATTTCCTTTTTCTCAACCATTGTTTCCTCCTCTTTCACACGATTTGGCTCAGCAGCTTCTTCTTCCGTTTTTATTTGCGGCCTGGGCATAGCAGCAACCATTTTGCCTTTATACTGTGTAAAATCAACCAGGTTAAATAAGCTCCAGCTATTATCCAGCTCCTGTTTTAAGGAAAAACCCAGATCCTTACCCTCTACTGCCAGTTCGAACTGCTGTTCTGCTTCGGATTGAGCAAAACCGATATGTATCTCATATTTTCCATCGGTAATTTTGGGGATCAACAGGTAACCGCTGGCATTGGAACTAAGTGTACTTCCCATCAGCCGGAGATAAAATGGCTTGTTATTTTCTGTCTGAAAGAAAAGGTAATGTGTAGCCTGTGCAGACAATGAACCCAGCCCCATTAATAATAAGCCCAGCATTATACAACAAGTTCGTATCTGTTTCTCACCTTTCATGCCAACAAATTTACAGCTTTAATGTGCTTCTGCCACAGGAGTGAATAACCTGCCAACCATTAGTAAAATTCTAACATTCTGCTTGCGCTACAGGTTTATCTTTAGGCCACTAAAACTCGAACATGAAAAGATTATTATTGCTGATTGCGTTTGTTCCGGCATTTGTGATGGCCCAGACTTCAGGAGCCGATGACTGGAAAAAGGTCTACCGTTCATTTGCCACGAAAGTAAATGACCTCGTACATACGAGACTGGATGCAAAATTTGACTATGAAAATGCTTACCTGAATGGTAAAGTATGGATTACACTCGAACCCCATTTTTATGCTACCGATTCCGTGCAACTGGATGCAAAGGGCATGAACATTCAACAGGTAGCGATTGTAAAAGCCGGAAAAAACATTCCGCTGAAATACCAATACGACAGCCTGTTCTTAAATATTAAACTCGACAAAGCCTATAAAAAGGGTGAACGTTATACTGTTTACATCGATTATACAGCCAAGCCCAATGAGTTTAAAGCGGCTGGCAGCGCTGCCATTACCGATGCAAAGGGCTTGTATTTTGTAAACCCCAAAGGCGAAGAAAAAGACAAACCCACACAAATCTGGACCCAGGGTGAAACAGAAGCCACTTCGGTATGGGTTCCAACTATTGATCGTCCGAATCAGAAAACAACCCAGTTGTTCAACCTGACCGTTCCCAATAAATATGTATCGCTTTCAAATGGCAAACTGGTTGCGCAAAAGAAAAATGCTGATGGAACACGCACCGATACATGGTCGATGGATCAGCCGCATGCCCCTTACCTGTTCTTTATGGGTATAGGTGACTATGCTGTTGTTAAAGACAGTTACAAAGGAAAAGAAGTGAATTATTATGTAGAGAAAGAATATGAAAAAGTAGCACGTAAAATTTTTGGTGACACTCCTGAGATGATGGCTTTTTTCTCCAGGAAACTTGGTGTCGAATATCCATGGGTTAAATACAGCCAGATGACAGCGCGCGATTATGTAAGTGGCGCCATGGAAAATACCACTGCTACACTGCATCAGGAAAGCGCACAGCAAGACGCACGTGAACTCGTTGACGGCAACGGCTGGGAATCTACCATTGCACATGAGTTATTTCACCAATGGTTTGGCGATCTTGTTACCGCAGAAAGCTGGAGCAACCTTACGGTGAATGAAAGTTTTGCCGACTATAGCCAGTATTTATGGTTTGAATACAAACATGGCAAAGACGAAGCCATGTTTGAAAACTTTAACCAGATGCGCGGATATATTGGTAGTGGACAGCAGGCCCGTGATCTGGTACGTTTTTATTATAAAGACAAAGAAGACATGTTTGACGCCATCAGTTATAACAAGGGCGGTCGCATTTTACACATGTTACGTAACCTGGTAGGCGACGATGCTTTTTTTGCATCACTCAATAAATACCTCACGGTTAACAAATTTGGTAATGGTAATGCCCATAAACTCCGCCTCGCATTTGAAGAAGTAACCGGTAAGGATCTGAACTGGTTCTTTAACCAATGGTATTTTGGTAATGGTCACCCACGTATTGATATCAGTTACCAGTACAATGCCGATAAACAAGTGGCAAGTGTAATCATTAAACAAAATCAGGCTGGAGATAAAATCTTCAGGCTGCCGTTTACGATTGATATCTGGCATGGACATGAAAAAACAAGACAGCAGGTCTGGATGGAAAACAAAGCTGACACTTTCAATTTTACCGTAAAATCGAAACCGGATCAGATCAATGTAGATGCTGATAAATATTTATTGGTTGACAAAAAAGATAATAAAACACTCGCCGAATTTATTCACCAGTTCAAGCATGCCGGCAACTATCTCGACCGCCGGGAAGCAGTTGCTTTTGCAGGCAATAATGTAAAAGAACCCGCAGCAGTTCAGTTATTGGTGGATGCATTGAGTGATCCTTATTTCCGGATCCGTTCATTGGCCATTACCAACCTGGGTAAAGTAACGCCCGATGACGCATTGATTGCAAAAATGGAGGCGATCGCTAAAAATGATCCCAAAAGAACGGTGAGAGCAGAAGCCATTGATTTTTTGGCTAACCTGAAAAAAGATAGTTATAAATCATTGTTTACCCAGGCCACCAAGGATTCTTCTTATACACTGGCTGGTGCAGGTCTCGATGCGCTTGCGGGCATTGACAGTGTTGCCGCCCTTGCCCTTGCAAAAGAGCTGAGTAAATCTCCTTCGAAAGGCAGACTGAATGAATCCATTTCTGCGGTATTGATTACTTATGGTGATGAAAGCGCTTTTGCGGTGGTATCCGAAAGCTATGATAAAATGCCACTGACTCTTGCTAAAGTACAGATGAGCGCCACTTACGCAGCATTTGCCGCCAAGCTCACTAAGATGAATGAATTCAAACAAGCGGTTGATGCCATTCTTGCTTTCAGGGATTTGATTCCTCCTGCGGCAAGACCACAAACCGATCCTACTATTCTGGGCGCTTTAAAAGCACTCATAAGCGCCAAAGAAGCCGCCGGTGCAAAAGAAATGGCTGAGTATGTGAAAAGTAAAATGCCGGAAGAGAAAAAATAAGGAAACTCAGAAACAACAAATCAAGGAATCAAGTTTTTTTATACTTTCCAACTACAACCAAGAAAGAAGCCTTCCACATGGAAGGCTTTCTTTATTCCACTTCGGCATTTCGTATTCAATATTCATCTGTTCCTTTCTCCCTGATATAAAGAAGGCCTTCCGCTATCGGAAGGCCTTCTTTATATCTTATTTTCTGATTCCTGATTTCCTGTTTCGTATTCCTTATTTTTTATTTCTCACCATCCACCACTGGCTCCACC
>DPWF01000420.1 GCA_003526435.1 Chitinophagaceae bacterium
AGGGAGAAAGGAAGAAGGGGAGTTAAAGCAACTTAAGAAATAGTAAATAACATGCATAATTTTTTGTCGTCAGATTATTGGAATGAGCGGTATAAGAAAGATGAAACCGGCTGGGATATTGGTTATGTTTCTACTCCTTTAAAAACATATATAGACCAGTTAACCCAAAAAGATATCCGTATGCTCATACCCGGCGGAGGTAATAGTTATGAAGCTGCATATCTGTTAGAAAATGGATTTACGAATATTACCGTCATCGATATTGCACCTATAGTAGCCGAACGGTTAAAAGCTCAGTTCAAATCATATGAAGACTCCATTACAATTATCTGTGGTGATTTTTTTGAATTGACAGGAAATTTTGATCTTATTATTGAACAGACTTTCTTCTGCGCCATTGATCCTGTATTAAGAAAAGCATATGCAGAGAAAATGAAGCAACTACTGAAACCCGGCGGAAAACTGGTTGGTCTTCTCTTCAATCGTTCATTTGAAAACGGGCCACCCTTTGGAGGTGATGAAAAAGAATACCGGGATTTATTCAGCCCTTATTTTACTATTTCCAAAATGGAGCCCGCGTACAACTCCATTCCCCAACGTGCAGGAAGTGAGTTATTCCTTATACTCACTCCTCTGTGAAGAACGCACAGCGTTACACAGTGTGTTGCTGAAAATCAAAAAATCAAAGATCAGCAAATCAAAAATTTCTACTTCGGTTCCTGCTGGCTGAGGCAATGGAAGCTGCCGAGCCCCCAGATGATATCGGTGGAGTCGATGCCCACTACTTCCCTGTCTTTAAATGCATCGGCAATAATACTTAAGGCCTTATCATCTTTAGCTGAACGGAAAGTTGGTACAATCACATGTTGATTGCTGATATAGAAATTGGCATACGATGCAGGCAAACGCTGATCTTCATATACCACTTCATCCGGCATGGGTAGTTCAATAATGTTTAGCTGCTTGCCATTCAGCAATCGCATTTCTTTTAATTGTTGCAGGTTGGTTTGCAGCAGTGCATAGTTTTCATCCTGTTTATTTTCTTCTATCACTGTAATAACAGTATCTGCATTTACAAAACGAACGGTATCGTCAATATGTCCGTCTGTGTCGTCACCAACAATACCTTCATCTACCCAGAGTACCTGTTCCATACCATAATAATCGATCAGGTATTGTTCTATCTGCGATTGGTTTAAGTGTGGGTTTCGATTGGGATTTAATAAACAGCAGGTAGAAGTTAAAACAGTTCCTGCTCCATTAAATTCAACAGAACCTCCTTCCATGATAATACCCGGATGGAATACAGGAAGGTTGAAATGGTTTCCGATGAGTGTAGGAATAACATCATCCAAATCATAAGGAGGATATTTACCACCCCATGCATTATAGTTCCAGTCAACAATTACTTTACGCTGTTCTGCTTTGTCGTTAATAAGAAAAGCAGGTCCATGATCGCGGCACCAGGCATCGTTGGTGGGGTGCATGAAAAATTGTACCTGCGACATGTTTACGCCAGCTTTCTCCAGGTGGCTGACAGCAAATAATTTCATTGGTTCATTGGCTACGTTGATGCGTACTTTCTCACTTAATGCAAGGTATTTAATGAACAATGCATAGTTGGGATAGATACTGCCAATTTTACCTGGCCAGCTTGCTTCTTTATGCGGCCATGAAAGCCATGTGGCTTCATGTTGTTCGAATTCGGCGGGAAAGCGATATCCAAGAGATTTAGGAGTAGTCAATTTTGTAGCTTTTAAATAAATAATTTATTGCCACTGAAGGCACAGAAATACACAGAAAGATTAGTCCTCGTCAATAAACCGTTTGGTAATCGGCTGGTATGAATCAATTCGACGATCACGCAGGAATGGCCAATGTGTTCTGTAACGATCGGTTTTCGTTGTATCGATTTCTACAACTGTTACTTCTTCTTCTTCGTGTGATGCTTTATACAACAACGATCCAAACGGATTGCTGACAAATGATCCACCCCAGAATTTCATGGCGCCATTCTGTTCAAAGCCTACCCTGTTTACGCTTACCACATGCACGCCGTTTGCTACTGCATGACTTCTCTGTATAGTTTGCCATGCATTGTATTGTTCGGTATTGGTAGCTTCATCCTGACTGGTGGCCCATCCGATGGCTGTTGGATAGAATAGTATCTCCGCTCCCATCAATGCAGTAATTCTGGCTGCTTCAGGATACCACTGATCCCAACAGATCAACACACCCAGGGTTGCATATTTTGTTTTGAATACTTTATAACCAAGATCACCAGGCGTGAAATAAAATTTCTCATAATAAGCCGGATCATCGGGTATATGCATTTTACGGTACTTACCGAGGTAGCTGCCATCTGCATCCAGCACCGCGGTTGTATTATGGTATAACCCCTCCGTTCTTTTTTCAAACAATGAAGCGATGATCACCACATTCAATTCAGCCGCAATCTTTGATAATGTTTCCGTGGATGCACCGGGTATCGCTTCTGCGAGCTTGAAATTTTCATAATCTTCCACATCGCAGAAATACAGACTGGTAAACAGCTCCTGTAAACAAACTATCTGCGCACCTTTAGCTGCTGCAGCACGAATACCTGCAATGGCCTTCGCCATATTTTCTTCCCTTGATGCCGTGCAACTCATCTGCACCAGGCCTATTTGAATTTTTGACATACTGTTGTTTTAGCTACTAGCTGCTAGCCACTAGCTGCTAGTATTTAATTATTTGTTTGTTATTATATTTTCTAGCAGCTAGTGGCTAGAAGCTGGCAGCTCTTCATGTGCTGTGCTTTATAATTGCATCAAAACTATTAATCCCGATAATTTTCTCCGTTATATAGCCTTCCGCATAGCCTACTCCTATTCTTTTACCCAGCATCATGGCCCTGGCTTTTACGGTTTCAAGGAACTGAGGGGTTGAGATATAGGTTTGAGGTTCATTTCCACCTGTACTGTTGAATTGTGTGGTATAAGCCAGCACCGATTCAATTTTTTTATCCATATACGCTGTAATATCTACCACAAATGATGGCTGAATAAAACGATCCTGAATATAGTGAAACACATAGGTTGGACGCCATGCTTCCTGTGTTTTTCCGTCGATAGTTGTTTCTATTTTTCGCAGGCCGGCCAGAAATGCTGCATCCGATACCAGTTTGGCACTTCTGCCATGATCGGGATGTCTGTCTTCGGGGGCATTGGCCAGAATAATTTCGGGGCGGTACTTTCTGATGATTTCAATCACCATGCGCTGGTGTTTTTCATCATTCTGAAAAAAGCCATCCGCCATACCCAGGTTTTCCCTCACTGTTACGCCCATAATAGCAGCAGCAGCAGTGGCCTCCTGCTTACGTGTTTCGGCTGTTCCTCTTGTACCCAGTTCTCCACGGGTAAGGTCTACGATACCTACTTTTTTTCC
>DPWF01000297.1 GCA_003526435.1 Chitinophagaceae bacterium
TACAATGCTTGTTCAGACCCGTGCCCTGAAAAGCTTTACCATACCAGGTAAATCCAAGCTGTAAAGTCTGGTGCTGTAACTGAATATCGTAATAACGCGTGCTGCCTGCATAAGACTGTGTTCTTTTATCAAAAACAGTAAAAGGATATTCATTTCCGGCCGCACGGGCATTCAGCGCAAATTCTATATACTTTTTAAGGTTTTCCTCCCCTGCTGCTTTTTGCGAAGAATAAGTCCATATTTCAGGCTCGTTCAGGGAAAAATACCGCAAACTATTGCAGTCATTGTTGTTTAAAGGACGCAATAAAACGCAATCATCTTCAAGTGTATATTCTTTTGAAAGATCAAATGTGTAATGCATTGAATTTATTTAAGTTTAAGTTGAATATTTGCAATCCAGCGTAATTTTCATACTTGAAAGTTAACGTTGATTATTTACCTGTTAAAGAGAAAATTTATGTGTGGTATTGTTGGATATATAGGACATAGAGAAGCCTACCCCATCGTATTAAAAGGTTTAAAAAGATTAGAGTATCGTGGTTACGACAGTTCAGGTGTTGCCCTGCTGAACAACGGTCAATTAAACGTGTACAAAAAGAAAGGCAAAGTGGCCGAAATGGAAGAAGCCACTATGGGTAAAGATGTGCATTCGCATATTGGCATTGGTCATACACGTTGGGCCACACATGGTGAGCCCAGCGACAGAAATGCACACCCGCACGTATCGCAAAGCGGTGAGCTGGCCATGATACACAATGGTATCATTGAAAACTATGCACACATTAAGCAGGAGCTCATTTCAAAAGGTTACGACTTCAAAAGCGATACCGATACAGAAGTATTGCTGAATTTTATTGAAGACATCAAAAAAAACAATGACTGTACCCTCGAAGAAGCATTACGTATTGCACTGAAACGTATTGTAGGCGCTTATTGTATTCTGCTCATCTCAAAAGATGATCCTGATACCATCATTGCAGCAAGAAAAGGTAGTCCGCTCGTGATCGGCATCGGCAAAGGAGAACATTTTCTTGCCAGCGATGCTTCACCCATCATCGAATACACCAAAGAAGTAGTGTATGTGAATGATTATGAAATAGCCATCGTTCGTGCCGATGAATTGATCCTGAAAAACCTGGGTAACGAAAAACAAACGCCGTTCATTACAAAACTAGACATGGAACTGGCTGCCATTGAAAAAGGCGGTTATGAACATTTCATGTTAAAAGAAATACACGAACAGCCCGATACTATTTTCGATTGTTTAAGAGGAAGATTGCTGCCACAAACCGGGCAGATCATCATGAGTGGAGTTGACAATCATATGGAGGCTTTAAAAAATGCACAACGTATTTTAATTGTTGCCTGTGGTACAAGCTGGCACGCTGGTTTAATTGCAGAATACCAGATAGAAGAACTTTGCCGTATACCTGTTGAAGTGGAATATGCTTCAGAGTTCCGCTACAGAAACCCTGTGGTGAATAAAGGTGATGTTATCATCGCCATATCGCAAAGTGGTGAAACAGCAGATACACTTGTGGCATTGGAGAGTGCAAAAGAAAAAGGTGCATTTATTTTTGGTGTGGTGAACGCTGTAGGCAGCAGCATCGCCAGGTTAAGTCACGCGGGCGCTTATACCCATGCCGGACCTGAAATTGGCGTTGCCAGTACCAAAGCCTTCACAGGTCAGTTGGCCGTGCTTGCCATGATGGCACTGAAGATTGGCTATGCAAAAGGTACCCTTGACCAGACCCGCTATCTCTCTCTGATGAAAGAACTGGAAGCTATTCCCGAGAAAGTAAGAGAAATTCTGGCCGATACATCAAACATCAAACGCATTGCGGAGAAATATAAAGATGCCAGCGACTTTCTGTTCCTGGGTCGTGGATACAATTTCCCCGTGGCACTGGAAGGCGCACTCAAACTAAAAGAGATTTCCTACATCCATGCCGAAGGATATCCTGCCGCAGAAATGAAACATGGTCCTATTGCATTGGTAGATGAAAAATTACCCGTTGTATTTGTGGCAACAAAAGATTCTTACTACGAAAAAATTGTTTCGAACGTACAGGAAATCAAAGCAAGAAAAGGTAAAGTCATAGCGGTTGCCACTGTGAATGACGATATTATTCCAGGCATGGCCGATGATGTTATGTTTGTACCCGATACAGATGAAGTCATTGCACCCTTACTCAGCACCATTCCGCTGCAGTTGTTAAGCTATTATGTAGGACTGGCTAAAGGACTTGATGTAGACAAACCAAGAAACCTTGCCAAAAGTGTAACTGTAGAATAATCTCAACTCCGAAGCGCCAAAAATCATATCGTGCATGGCACAGAACAAGATCAGCAAAACACCGCTTTCTTCACTGGGGTATCATTTCCTGGGTAGCGAATACCTGCCCAAAGGCAAGGATGAATATTACCTGCGGAACATGCAAAACCGGAATGGTATTGCTTATCGCATGTTGAATGCCTATGAAATTGAAGTGCTGGTGCGCAACAGGAATACCAGTGACGACTGGAACAAAATACTGGTATCAGACGCATTCAACCCAGAGCTGGTAAAGAACTGTAAATTTTTTGGACTTGTCCGCATAGGCAAACTTGAGCCTTTCTGTCTCGGTTTCAGCGATCTGAAAGTGCCTGTGGGCTTGTACAATTCCACCATTATCAGTTGCGATTTTGGAGATAATGTTTGTGTAGATAATGTAAACTATCTCTCCCATTATATCATTGGCAGCGAAGTTATCATCACCAATGTAAATGAACTGGTGTCTACTAATCATGCCAAGTTTGGCAATGGCATTATTAAAGAAGGAGAATCAGAAGATGTAAGGATATGGATGGAGATCTGCAATGAAAATACCGGTCGCCGTGTGTTACCTTTTAATGGTATGCTGGCTGGTGATGCTTTTTTATGGAGCAGGGATAAAAGCGACGCCTTATTACAGGAAAAATTCAGAACATTCACGGAAGCTCGTTACGATAACAGAAGAGGTTATTATGGCAAGATAGGTGACCGCACAGTCATCAAAAACTGTAACATCATCAAAGATGTATGGATCGGCACAGATGCCTATATTAAAGGGGCCAACAAACTCAAAAACCTGACCATCAATTCCGGCGAAGAAGGCCGTACACAGATTGGTGAAGGTTGCGAAGCAGTAAATGGCATCATTGGTTTTGGTTGTAAAATGTTTTATGGTGTGAAAGCCGTACGCTTTATCATGGCCTCACATTCGCAACTGAAATATGGCGCCAGGCTTATCAACTCATACCTGGGTCACAATGCCACCATCTCATGCTGTGAAGTATTAAATTCATTGATATTCCCCGCGCACGAACAGCACCATAATAATTCATTTCTATGTGCTGCGCTTGTAATGGGACAAAGCAATATTGCCGCAGGTGCTACCATTGGCTCCAATCACAATAGTCGTGGTGCAGATGGAGAAATTATCATGGGGCGTGGTTTCTGGCCGGGACTTTGTGTAAGTTTGAAACACAATTCTGTATTTGCCGGCTTTACCATTTTAACCAAGGGCGATTATCCGGCAGAATTAAATATCAGACTGCCTTTTTCACTGGTAAGTAATGATGTAAGCAAAGACCAACTGGTAGTAATGCCTGGTTACTGGTTCCTGTATAACATGTATGCACTGGCTAGAAATGCATGGAAATATGTTGACCGCGATAAAAGAACAGAAAAGGTTCAAGAGATAGAATACGATTACCTGGCACCCGACACCATCAATGAGCTGTTTTCTTCATTAGCTATTATTGAAGAAGCCACAGGTAGGGCTTATCACCGTAGTCAAAACAACAGTAAAACAATACTTGACAAAGAAGACGCTGCTGCCATCGGTAAACAGTTATTACTGAGTGGCAATAAACTGGTAGACGAACTGGAAATTACACTCGACGGATTTGAAAACAGCAAACGAAAAGTGGTACTGGTAAAAGCACGCATTGCCTATCACCTGTTTATTGAACTCATCCGTTATTATGGAACCATTCATTTGTTAAATCTGATTGAAGAACAAAAAATACGTTCCATCGACACTTTACAATCTGCTCTTCCTGCAAAAGTTAAAAGAACCAACTGGGTAAACCTGGGCGGACAACTTATTACCACAGAAGAGCATCAGGAACTCAAACAAAAGATAAAAGCGGGTAAAATAAAATCATGGGATGAAGTGCATGCACATTACACCCGGCTTGGGAATAAATATGCGGACCAAAAGAGAACTCATGCACTCGCATCGCTCGCAGAAATCATGGAGTGGCCGCTTAAAAAAATAGATACTCAGAAACTGGGTTTATTATTCAATGATGCATTGACCACAAAAGAATGGATGACCAAAGGTATCCATGACTCCAGGGCAAAAGATTACCAGAACCCTTACCGTAAAATGGTATATGAAAGTTTCGAAGAAATGAATGCGGTAATAGGTAAACTGGAAGACAATAGTTTTATCAAACAACAACTGGATGAACTGGTTTCTTTCAAACAAAAAATTTCGGGGTTGAAAAAAACATTTAAACTGAAGTAAAGAACCTGAACTATACTACACCGCTGTGAAAAGTAGCAACAGTTACACGAAGGAATGTTTTACTGCCTTATATCAGGCTGTGATACTGGAATAAAAAAGGGTAACCTTCGAAAGAAGATTACCCCGCGGTTTAAAATCCTGATGGATATTGGATTTTAAAACCTCAACCCCAGACCCAACTGAATCTGTTGGTTAGTCCATTTATCTTTATTGTCGATATCGTTAATATTCTGCAGACCTATATTGAATCTGCCGTAGATACGTAAAACTTTAAAGTTGAGTTGTCCGCCCGCAACCATTGAGAAATCACCCCCTTTAAATGCTGATTCGCCATTCTGTAACAGGGTTTTATCCTGG
Organism: Chitinophagaceae bacterium; assembly: GCA_003526435.1. GTDB lineage: Bacteria > Bacteroidota > Bacteroidia > Chitinophagales > Chitinophagaceae > Sediminibacterium. The sequence continues at coordinate 4,914 of DPWF01000297.1, forward strand.
TTCAATAATATACCGAACTGCGGACCCAGGTTTAATGTAAGAATACCTCCAACATTATAACGTAATAAAATCGGGATGCTCAGGTAATCGAGTTTGATTTTCTCGCCATTGTTCAGCGGGTTAATCTCACTGGCATAAATGGTATTAAAGCTGGAGCGTTTGGTAGCCGTCTGGCTCCACAATACTTCTGGCTGGATACCCCATTTTTTATTGAAATCTATTTCGAGGAAACCACCCACATGATAAGCCAGATCGAAACCATCGCTAAATGACTGACCGGAAATTTTATTGAGGTTGGTTCCTACTTTGGCTCCCAGCCTGATACCCTGTGCCTGTAATGAAACGGTAATCACTGTTACCGCAAACACTGCTAATAATACTTTCTTCATAAGGTTTATTTTATTCTTCTTACCTGTTTCAATGACCGTGCCAAACTTCCAGATATAGACCCGGACCGGTCTCATTTCGTTGTATCATATGTCAAAAAAAAGCCAATAAACAAAGTGGTAACGCCATTCAACGTTTTTTTATTGCAACTGTTAAAGCTTTATGGAACATTTAACGGAAAAAGAGATCGACAGGATCATTGAGATGGCCTGGGAAGACCGAACCCCTTTTGAAGCCATTCATTTTCAGTTTGGTATAAGAGAACAGGCCGTCATTGAACTGATGCGCAGGTACAGTAAGAAAAGCAGTTTTCAGCTTTGGCGAAAAAGAATGAAGGGCAGAAATACCAAACATACCATCCTGAGAACACCTGGTGTTAAACGGTTTAAATGTACCCGGCAACGTAACATCAGCCGAAACAAGATCAGTAAACGATAGTCCTTTATTCGTTTATTTGCATAAATCACCTCATCCATGCGACATTTTTCCCTGCTTTTACTTGTTGTGCTAACCCTTTCAAATACCGGTAAGACCCAACATAACCATCATAACGGTAACGGTTATGCCGACAGTGTAAACAAAGGACTCATTGCAAAAGACACCATGAAAAGCAGTCCGAAAAGGGTCTCCATGGAAACCATCGGCAATACACATATTCATATTGAGTATGGATCGCCCGGTGTAAAAGGGAGAATGATCTGGGGTGGATTGGTAGCGTACGATCAGGTATGGGCCACCGGTGCTCACAATGCCACTACCATCGATTTTTCAACACCCGTTATCATTGGCGGCAAACAAATTCCCAAAGGGAAATATGCACTCTTTACCATACCGGGTAAAGACGAATGGACCATCATCATCAACACAAAAAACAAACAACACCTGGCCGACGAATACAACCAGGCTGAAGACCTTGTAAGGATAAAAGTAAAACCTGTAAAAAAAGATAAGATGGTACAACGACTCAGTTACCTGATTGAAAAAAATGGTAAAGATGCAGCCGTTGCCATTGAATGGGAATATTTGAGGGTGGTGATGCCGGTGAAGCTTTAGTGAGAAGAAAATGGTGAATGGTGAATCGTCAATGAATTCAGCATTCACCATTTTCTTCTCACACCAATTCAATCACCGTAATCTCGGGCAATATCCCTACTCTTCCCGGATAGCCGATAAAACCGAAACCACGGTTTACATATAATTTTTGTTTGCCTTCTTCATATAAACCCGCCCACTGTTTATACATCCATTGAACAGGACTCCATTTAAAATAGGGGTTTTCAATACCGAACTGCATGCCATGGGTGTGACCGGCAAGCATAAGATCAATATCAGGATACTCGGTTCTTACCTGTGCATCCCAATGACTGGGATCGTGGCTCATGAGAATTTTAAAGGAAATATTTTCTGTTCCCGGATGGGCCTCATTCATTTTACCATATTTGGGAAAACGGCCTTTTGCACCCCAGTTCTCTATGCCCAGTAATGCGATCTGTTCACCATTACGTTCCAGCTTTACATGTTCATTCATCAGTAATCGCCAGCCCATATCGGCATGTACTTTTTTTAGTGCATCCAGGTTGGCTGCTTTTTCGTTGGGTGTTGGCCAGGCCACATAATCGCCATAATCATGGTTACCTAAGGTGCTGTATACACCAAGAGGAGCTTTCAGTCTGGCAAATACATCTTTATAATCATCCATTTCAGTAGCACGGTCGTTTACCAGATCGCCTGTAAACAGAATCAGGTCGGGGTTCTGTTGTAAAATGAGGTCGATACCATGATTCACCGCTTTTTTATGCTGGAAACTGCCGCTGTGTACATCACTTATATGCACCAGTTTTAACCCCCTGAATGAAGCCGGAAGATTCGGATAATTCAGCTTTATGCGTTTTACCTGGTAATTATATTTATTACTGAATCCATATAACAAGGTTCCAAAAAGGGAGCTGCCAAGACCCAATCCGAGCCAGCTCAAAAAAGTAGAGCGGGGTATTCCACCTTCATTATTACTCATGTATTGGGCGCCCGTACCCGGAAATATTTTACTCATCAGCCACAAAGCCACCCTACGCAGGTCATCGGTAAGAAAAAAGACGGCGGCTATCAATTTGGCAAAAAATAAGCCAACCAATATGGCAAAAATATAGTTGCGGTAAAACTTTGATTGCTGCAAAGCCTGAACATAGGGGAAAGACACAAGAGCTAAAAGCGCCAGAACCGAAAATACCCAGTACCCGATATGAATCCACATACGCACCCTGTCGGAGAGGTTTTGCGTTACAACCCTAACCGCCTGGAATACATAAAAATCCAGTAATAACATAATAAAAGCAATGACCCAGAGTGTACCCGCGTTACGCATGTATCAGTTTTTGTGTTCTTAGACGTACAGATGGTGAAAATATTGCATTTTGGGGATTGGAGTTCATAGTTTATAGTCGATAGTTCATGGCCCATAGCATTTAATGCTTTGGCCTTTTGTACAAAGCAGCAGTCTCAAAACAGAGACTTAACAGCATGAATCATCGACTATGGACCATGGTCAACTCCCTACCCGCTACTATGGATAAGATTCTTTCAAAAGATGTGCCCGAAACCGTATTTTTGGCATCCTTCAAAACTTTGGCGGATATGAAACTGACTTATTATGGACATTCCTGTTTTCAGGTAGAAGTGAAGGGGAAAAAAATCCTGTTCGACCCGTTTATTAGCTTTAATGAACTGGCAAAAGATATTGATGTAACCAGTATTGAAACTGATTATATTTTCCTGTCTCATGGACATTCGGATCATATCATCGATACGGTAGCCATTGCCCAAAGAACCGGTTGTACGGTGGTAGCTTCATGGGAAATTCATGAATGGCTGAACAAACAGGGCCTGTCGAAAATGCACCCTATGAATACCGGTGGTAAATGGTCTTTCGATTTTGGTGTAGTGAAATGTGTAGTGGCCCAGCACAGCAGCAGTTTGCCTGATGGCAGCTACGGTGGTAACCCAATGGGGTTTTTATTCATGACAGAGGAAGGTAATTTTTATTATAGTGGCGATACAGCCCTTACACTCGATATGCAACTAATTCCTTCCTGGACCAAACTCGATTTTTCGGTACTGTCTTTAGGTGATAACTTCACGATGGATGTGGCAGATGCTGTTCGATGTGCCGATTTTGTTCAGTGCAATCGTGTAGTGGGTGTGCATTATAATACATTTGGGTTTATAAAAATTGATACAGAAGCTGCCCAACAGTCGTTCGCAGCAGCAGGTAAGGAATTATTCTTACCCGCTATCGGAGCTTCTATAGACCTTTAAAACATAAAACGTTCGTTGTATACGAACAGCAGACAATTATGGCGAGAATTATTGGAGTTGCCAATCAGAAAGGAGGAGTCGGTAAAACGACCACGGCCATTAATGTGGCGGCGAGCCTGGCCGTTTTGGAATTTAAAACATTATTGGTAGACGCCGATCCACAGGCCAATAGCACAACAGGTGTGGGTTTCGATCTGCACAATATTACCAGCAGCCTCTACGATTGCATGGTAAATAATGTTGTTGCGGCAGATGTAATTCTGAAAAGCGAGATCCCCAATCTTGATATCATTCCTTCACATA
>DPWF01000348.1 GCA_003526435.1 Chitinophagaceae bacterium
ACCGAATTTGCACTCAGGTTGGTATTCTGTAAATTTGCGATAAACCCATTCTGTTCTGAAGCGAGCCCTGAAAATATTACGGCGTACCCTGTTGGTGATTCTGGCCCTGATCTTATTGATCTTTATCGCTATTCAGACCGATTATGTTCAGAATACCCTGGTTGGTATGGCTACCAGCCGACTTTCCAAATCACTCGGCACAGAAGTAAGGATTAAACATGTAAGTATCGGCCTGTTCAATCGTTTGAATATGGAGGGCCTACTGATACGCGACCGATCACGGGATACCCTATTGTATGCCGGCAGTTTGAAAGTTCGTAGTACCGATTGGTTCTTTTTAAAAGAAAAAGCCGTTTTACGTTTTGCAGGTCTTGAAGACGCTGTCATTAAACTCAACAGAAAAGATAGTACCTGGAACTACCAGTATATTGTTGATCATTTCTCCTCTCCTTCTTCAAAAGATAAAAAAGAAGGAGGATTGGAGCTCGATCTTAAAAAAATTGATTTCAAAAATATCAGGCTGATTAAAAACGACCGGTGGGTTGGTGAGAAGATGACGGTAGAAATTCCAAGTATGGTTTTAAATGCCGAAAAGGTTGACCTGAAAAAAGGGATTTTCCTGATTGATGATATTAAACTCGATCAACCACTGTTTGCCACACAGGGCTTCAAAGGACTTCGGCCGGATGCCTTAAGAAAAAACGAACAACCATCATTAACAGACACCGGTCTGCAATTTAACGCCGGCAATATGCTTATCAAAGCTAATATCCTGCAAATTGCAAACGGACGCATCTTTATTGATGGCAACGAGACAATACCATTGGCACATTTTGACGGATCGCATATCCGGTTAAGTAAACTAAACGGAACACTCCGGAAGATATCATTTATTAAAGACACCGTTCGGGCAGATATTGATCTTTCCGTAAAAGACAGAAGCGGCTTCCAGTTACAGAAATTAAAAACAAGATTCAGGTTTACACCACAGATCATGGAGTTGGCTTCCCTGGATCTAAGAACAAATAAAAGCAGAATCGGAAATTACTATGCAATGAAGTTTACCGACTTCAACAAAGATTTTGGCGACTATATAGAAAAAGTTGTCATGAATGCCTATTTCCGGGAAGCAAAAATAAGTAGTGATGATATTGCCTTCTTCGCACCAGAGCTCAAACAACTGAAACGGAATATTGATCTCTCAGGACATTATACAGGTACAGTTGCTAATTTCAGTATCGACAGACTCTTTGCCAGGATTGGAAATAAAACAAATATTTCTGGCGGTCTTTCAATGAAAGGTCTGCCAAACATCAACAGCACACAGATTAATTTTAGCAATGGTGTGGTTTCTACCAACTATAATGATCTGGTTAGTTTTATTCCGGCCCTGAAAGAAATAAAAGAACCCAACCTCGCTGAATTTGGAAATGTTATTTACAGGGGAAATTTCAAGGGAACAATTCGGAACTTTGTAACAACTGGTGTATTCAGTACCGAGTTGGGAGGATTGAAGACCAATTTGAGTCTTAAACTCCCATCAAAGGGCGAGCCAACGTATAAAGGTAATCTTGAAACAACACGCTTTAATATTGGTCGCTTCTTAAATACCAGTTCACTTGGACTGGTTAATTTCAAAGGAGAAATTGAGGGCAGCAGTTTTGCTATTGATAAAATAAGAACAACACTCAAAGGAAATATCGACTCTCTCGAGTTTAATAATTATACTTATTCAAGTATTGTTACCAATGGAACTTTCCAGAAAAAAGCATTTACGGGTGAACTGGAGATTGATGACCCAAATCTGAATTTTACCACCTCTGTAGAAATTGATTTCTCGAAAGAAGTACCCAGTTTCAACGTGGTAGGTGACCTGGTACAATCAAATTTAAAAGCCCTCAACTTTATTAAAGATCACCTGGAAGTAACAGGTTTATTAGATGCCAACTTTACAGGAACCAATATCGACAACTTCTTAGGCACTGCCAAGTTCCTTAATGCTGCCATAAAAGATGAAACAACAAAGATCAGTTTTGATTCTTTGAACATTACTTCTGTGCAGGATGACAGCACCAAAATTTTACGGGTAGGCAGCAATGAATTTAATGCAGAAATCAAGGGCCAGTTCAGCATTCTTGAATTACCAGCCAGTATTCAATCCTTTCTGCATCACTATTACCCTGTGTATGTTCCACAGCCAAAAAGCCTCCCACAAAATCAGCGTTTCGATGTTCGCATCCATACCAACTATATTGAACCTTATTTACAGATTGCCAGCAAAAGCTTCTCCGGTTTTAACGATGCATCCTTATATGGCAGCATTGATACCAGGAAGAATGACCTGCAGGTAACAGCCAATATTCCTTTTGGAAAAATAGACAAATACGCATTCAATGCCGTGCAATTGAAAGGCGGAGGTAATATGGATACCCTTTCCCTCACAGGCGATATTACCACAATTACCATTGGCGACAGCCTTAGTTTTCCGGGCACACAAATTTCAGTAAGGGCACAGGATGACCGGTCATTTGTTTCAATAAAAACCAGTGCAGACAATACACTGAATGATGCCAACCTGAATGCGGAAGTATACACGCTTGCAGATGGCGCAAGGATCCAGTTCCTTCCTTCCTCCTTTGTGCTCAATACCAAAAAATGGAACCTGGAAACAGAAGGTGAACTGGTAATCAGGAAAAATTTTGTGTTTGCTGAAAATGTAAAATTCACACAAGGCTTTCAGGAAATTGTTGTAGAAACAGAAGAAGAAGATGGTGGCAATACAAGTAATCTGGTGGTAAAGCTCAGGAATGTAGTATTGGGCGACCTTACTTCTCTTTTCATAAAAAGCCCGAGAATGGAGGGTATTACCAGTGGCGAAATTGTACTAAGGGATTTCTTTGGAAAATTCAATGCGGATGCAGAACTGACAGCAGAACAATTCAGATTAGACAATGACTCTGTGGGCCTTGTAAAAATTAAAGCAGGTTATAACAGTAAAACCGGCTTAATTCCGTTTGACATAAGTTCTCCTAATCCGGGATTTGATTTTTCGGCTAAAGGTTCTTATAACCTCAAGGATTCCATTGGTAATCCATTAAGCACCGATATAAATCTTAATGATGCAAAAGTTGGTTTACTTAACCAGTTCCTAACGGGCATTTTCTCTGACTTGTCTGGTCAGGCAAAGGGCAAACTATCTATTGGTGGCGATCCTGTAAATCTTACCTTATCGGGAAGGGTAAAATTATTCAATGCAGGTTTGAAAGTAGATTATACACAGGTCTACTATACCATTGATTCAGCAGATATTCGTTTTGAAGAAGATGGAATTGATTTTGGAGAGTTCGCCATCAAAGACAAGTTCAAAAATACAGGAACAGTTAAAGGAAAACTTTATGAAAAGGGTTTCAAAAACATGGCTTTTGACTTTGAGTTGAAAACTGCCAAACTTTTGTTGATTGATACAAAGTTGAAGGATAACCAGCAGTTTTACGGAAATGCCATTGGAAGTGCTGAATTATCGCTAAAAGGTCCTGAGTCAAATGCAAAAATGACACTCAAGGCAGAATCAACAGATAGTTCTCACATCTATATCCCTAATTCCATCAGCAGGGAAAGTGGTAGTGCCGATTTTATCGTGTTTAAGGAATATGGTACGGAGATGGTGAATGAAAAAAAGAAATCGGGTTTTAATTTATCCGTTGACCTGAACCTCACTGCAACAAATAAAGCGAAGATTGATGTGATACTGGATGACCTCACAGGTGATGTAATCAAAGCTACTGGCAACGGCACTTTAAGAATAAGGGCAGGTACAACCGAAGCATTGAGCATCCGGGGGAAATATAATATTGAAAGTGGTAACTATGATTTCAATTTCCAGTCCTTCATCCGGAAACCATTTATTTTAATGCCAGATGCGGGTAATTATATAGAATGGACAGGAGATCCTTTTAAAGCAGATATTCGCATTGATGCGCAATACACTGCTGAAAGAATCGCATTATATGATCTTGTTTCCAATATCAATGTAAGTGGTGCTGCAAAAGGGTATCGTGGAGAAGTATATGTCATCGCAGCATTACGTGGCAAGTTGAATGCACCTGATATTCGTTTCAGGTTAGATTTCCCGCAAGGCAGTCCTGTTAAAAGCGACAATGAGCTATCGCAATATATTACGAGGCTGGAAAAAGATGAAAACGAAATCCTTAAACAGGTTTCTTTCCTGATTGTATTCAACACTTTTGCACCACCCAGTGTAGGAAATGGTGGTGGAAATGCAGCTAATAATTCAATCACAACCATTGGAGCAAATACACTTTCTCAAATCCTGACCAAGGAGATCAATAAAATGTTTTCCGACTTCCTGCATAAGCTCACGGGAGATAAGAGTTTACGCTTTGATCTGGGTACATCCTGGTACAGCAATAATGAAATTACCAATGGTGTTGGCGGTGCAATCAATAGCAACTCCATTGATCGTTCGAGGGTAAATTTCAAATTGGGCAAAAGCTTTTTCCAGGATAAGATGGTTGTCACTTTCGGCGGAGATCTCGATTTTAACGTAAGTAACTCTGCTGCAGCCAAGAACGGTAATTTTCAATGGCTCCCTGATCTGAACATTGAATTCATTCTTTCAAAAGACCGCAAGCTCAGGGCCATTCTCTTTAATAAAAACAGTCTAGATATATCAGCAGGTGGAATTGGCCGACGCAATCGCTTCGGAGCAAGTATCTCTTATCGTAAAGATTTTGATAATTTATTTGCTACTAAACCGGATGATATTCAATTTAAGCCTGTTACAGATACCACAAAGGTTTCAGGCGGCAATTAAATCATCGGGGTAATAATGCCGGAACTGTTTGAACCGCATTTCTCAACCGGTACACATAAAAATAACGAACTATTTTTCCTGATCTGACCTGGTTAATCACTACCGGTTCCTCTATACTGGTAAAATATTTTCCAAGACTTGCTTTTACATCATAAGGCAGGTTGGATGCGAGTATATAGTAGGCATCGGCTCCTTTCTGCAAATCGCCGCGTTCTTGATTGAGCCATGCAAATTTGTGGAGGTCCTGTAATTCGCCAACACCAACCAGTTTTATCCCAGCTTGTCTTGCTGTATAAAATTCAAGATGTCCGCCAGGGAACCATTTATGCGTAAGCAATACTGCATCTTTATTCATATGTCCGGCAGCAATATCTGCTTGATATAATTGATTGAACTGTGTACTCATATCGGCCCAACCTGAGAGATCGAGTGTTGGACAATATTCACCATAATTTTCTTTCTGCTGGCTACCAAAATTTACCGGAGAATAGCGTACAAGTATGATACCTGTTGTAAGCACAACAACTATTAATACAAAAGAAGCCTGTAGCCATACAGGGAAATTCCTGTTGCTTCTTTTTTGCAAATACACCGCAGCAATAAAATATAAAGGAATATAAGCCGGCCCCGCCCAATGTGGTAATGTGGGGTTAAACAATGAAACACCCCAGAATAAAAGTACCATGGGTATACTCATCCATAACAACCAGCTCTTGATACGTTTTCTTGCAAAACGTATCCTGTTTGTAGCAAGCCCAAAGAGGGACAATAATATCACAACAAATAAAAGCGGGTGTTGATATAAGGCCTCCCCTGCTATTTCTCTGCCCAGCATATCCCATTGGAGGCTGGTATTGGTAACCCGTGCCGAGTGAAACCGATAGGTAATAAAATCATTCGTAATATTCCAGTAAACAATGGGTATAATACAAATCAGGGTAACCAATACCCCTGCATATAAACGCCAGTTGGTTAGCCATTGTATTCTTGTAAAAAGTAAGAAAGCACCAAAACCAGCCCATAAATACAACCCATGTACCTTACTCAATGCAGCCAGACCAATTGTTAAGCCAAGCAGTAACCAGATACTCAGGTTTTCCTCTTCACGCTTTAACAGGATATACGCCATCAGGTATAAAGAAGCCACCCAAAACAACATTTGAGGAGAGTCGGGAAGGATAAATAAGCCTGCAATAAAACCTGTATAGACAGATAAGGTATAAATTAATGCTGTTAGCCAGCCCAATCGTTCACTGTCGAGCAGCTTACCTAATTTAAAGATGATCCAGGTAGAAAGACCCGCACAAATAATAGCTCCCGCCCTTACAGTTACTTCATTTACCCACCATAAGTTTAGTGTTGTAATCCTGATGAGCCAGCCGACCATTGGAGGATGATCGAAGTGATTCCAGTCTGGTTGTATCGCATAAGTCCAATAATACACTTCATCATTACCCAGTTCCAGTAATCCTGCAACCAGTAACTTAATGATGGAGCTGATGATAATCAGCCAAAAAACTTTTCTGCTATATGATTGATACATGATGTTGCTGAAAATGCAAAGACCGTACCAAGAGATCAGGATTTACCCAGTAGCCACAGAATGGCCAACTCATATCCTTTCAATCCTAAACCAATGATACTACCTGCCGATTTTCCTGAAACGTGCGATAATTTTCTGAATTCTTCACGTGCATGTACATTACTGATATGAACTTCTACCACCGGTGTTTTAACAGCAGCGATCGCATCTCCCAATGCAACTGAGGTATGCGTATAACCACCGGGGTTGAGAACGATTCCATCATAACTAAACCCTACTTTTTGAATTTCGTCGATCAGTTCCCCCTCAATATTGCTTTGAAAATAAGTGAGTTCAACCTGGGGAAATAACGCTTGCAATGAAACAAAATATTCATCGAAAGGCATGTTTCCATAAATATCGGTTTCTCTTTTACCCAATAAATTCAAGTTTGGTCCATTGATGATGGCGATCTTCATGTACCGAAGTTAATAAAAAAAATGGCCACAGATCATACGCTGATCCATGGCCATAACGGTTATTACATCAACGCTTAGTTCATGCGTTCTTTTATCATGTCAAGAAAATTATCAAACAAATACCTGCTGTCGTGTGGACCCGGTGTGCTTTCCGGGTGATATTGCACGCTAAACGCGGGTTTATCTTTTAACCTGATTCCTTCAATCGACTGGTCATTCAGGTTTACATGGGTAATCTCTACATTCGGATGATTCTTAACGGCTTCC
>DPWF01000145.1 GCA_003526435.1 Chitinophagaceae bacterium
GGTGTAAACGTTTTGTGGCGGCCCATTGGGTAAAGCCGTTGTAACTGCCACCATACATGCCTATTTTTCCATTGCACCAGTTTTGTTTGCTGATCCAGTCTATTACTTCATACACATCTTTTGCATCGTGTTCGTAGGGCATAATTTCGCCGGTGCCATAACGCTTGCCACGCGAATAAGCCATAACACCTACATATCCTTTCTCTGCCGCTTCAATGGCTTTTTTAATATCGGTATGGCGGGCATAAATGGTGAACTGGAGAATAACGGGTAGCGGTTGTTGCTCCTCTTTCTTTAGCACCACCAATGCAGAAATGGTTACGCCATCTTTTGCAGGAATCAACACACTATCGTACACACGGTAGTACGCACCTTTAATTAATGTATCTCTTCCTGTTGTGTTGCTGGCTTTTGCAAAAAGCAATGCCCCCAGGCAGCAGGCTGCCATGATGATTGGTTTGATCATATCGTTGTTGATTTTTTTAGTGAAGCTGTTGGCTACAGGCTTCCATATTTATGTTTTAAGCGTGCCGACTGCCTGTTCGATACGGTAAGCGTATTACCGGTTTTCAGCTTAACAGCCAATTGTCCGTTGGGCAATGCCTGCATTTGACTGATGAATGTGGTATTGATGATTTCCTGTCTGCTCACCCGGAAAAAAACAGTGGCGTCCAGTGTTTTTTCTAATTGGTTCAGCGATTTTTTGATCAATACTTTTTGCTGGTTGAAATAGATTTTTGCATAATTACCTGCCGATTCTATCAGCGAAATCTCATCCGTTTTTATCATGTAATAACGGTCGCCCTCTTTCACAAAAATATGCTGCACCCCTCCCCTTGTATCTTGCCCCCCTTGTTCCCTTGTATCTTGTTCCCCTTGTTCTCTTTCAACTTGCTCCTTTACTCTGTTCACTGCCATCGCAAATCGCTCATCGCGTATAGGCTTAACGAGGTAATCAAGTGCATTTATTTCAAAAGCTTTTACGGCATAGGCATCGAATGCGGTGGTGAAAATAACGGCTGGTACCCATTCCAGCGATTCGAGTAATTCGAAACCTGTTCTGCCGGGCATTTGAATGTCTAATAGAAGCAGGTCGGGTTTTAGTTCGGTGATGAGTGCTGCTGCTTCATCGGCATCGGCTGCTTCGCCCACCAGTTCGAATGTGGTATGGTTTTGCAGGTGCCTTTTCAGCTCTTCCCTTGCCAGTCGCTCATCGTCTATTACCAACACTTTTATGCGGTTCATGACAAGGGAATTTTGAGTGTGGCCAATACGGTATCCGTTGTATGTTGTGCCAGGCGGAATGATGCTTTGCCTTCGTACTGCAGTTGCAGCCGCTCCTGCAGGTTTTTAATACCCAGGCCATTGGTGGCAGCCTCTTGCAGCCTGCCGGGGTTTTGCACTTCTACCCGCATGTTGTTGCCTTCCTGTTCTACACTGATGCTGAGCATGGCGCTTTCTTTGCTGTTGGCTATACCATGTTTAATGGCATTCTCTACCATTACCTGTATACTGAATGGCAGCAGTGGTTGCGGCAACAAAGCTGCGGCTACTGTAATGCTTGTTTGTAGTCTTTTTTCTAAGCGTATCTGCTCCAGTTCGAGGTAATCTTTTACCATATCCATTTCTTCCTGTAAGGTGATGAAGCCGGCATCTTTCCGGTATAAGGATCTGCGTAGCAGGTCTGACAAGAGATCGATGGCCCTCCTGGTGGCCTGCGGATTTTCGGGTACCAGTGCTTTGATGCTGTTGAGTGCATTAAAAAAGAAATGCGGATTCAGTTGTGCCGTGAGGTTATTAAATGCGGCGTCTTTGGCCATCATTGCCAATCGGCTGCTTTCTTTTACCGCATTGATTTCGCGGATGGCAAAATGATAACCATAATAGGCCAGCAGCCAGATGCTCATGATGCGCATTCCTGTGGCCATTACCACCAGCCATTGCGCCGCTAACTGTTCGGTAAACCGCATGGAAAAACCCGGCTCAAACCAGTAACGCAGCAGGTAGTTTTTAGATACCGTGAGTAACATAAATGCGGCTCCCAGCAATACCACCACCGGCAGCAGCCGCCATACTAGTTGCCTGATGGCCAGTTTTTGCCAGCCCAGTTGAATAGAACAATTTCTATACAAGTGCGATAAGCCAATATAGATGGAGAGATCGGCCAGAAAATGCAGGATGGCCAGCGACCAGCTAAAACCCGTTCCGAGAAAACCCAGCAGCCCCCAATACAATGCCGCTGCCGACCAGCCCATCAACTGGCATTTCCAGTACAGCGATATTTGTTGGAATGGCTTCATGCTTTTGTTTGACAAACAAATTAAACTATTACCAACTTAGGAAATATTTGTACAGGAGCGTAAGGGTTTGGGGGATGGGGGGATTTCTATGGCTTTATTTTATTAACTCTTCGAAGCAGGAATGTACTGACTACCTATTGAGTGGGTATAGGCAGAGATACGAGCGTCATAAGAGAACCATAAGGGAACCATAAGAGAATGATATCGAAACCACAGGGAAACCATAGTGAAGTGATAGTGAAAGCATAGTGAAAATCACAACTTACAGGCGAGGGAATAGTATTGGTAATGTTTAACCCGGCCTGATACAATTTTTGGAAGGTTTCGGAACTTTTTAAAAGTTAATCCGCATTTGATATTCCATGATTCAGTTTTCAATTACGTCAAAAGTTTAACTCTATTATACAGACGAAGTAAATGAAATATGGGGATATCAATTAATGGCTCGAACATAAAAGCATTGACATGAATATTTTCTGGGGTCATTAAATTGACACGCTCTAATACTGTCAAGATAGACCTGTTTGTAGTAATTGTCTTAAAATGAGTTAGCAACTCAGAAGTTTGATTTGAAGTAATAACTAAAGTTGATGAATTGGGAATTTTATTTAGCATATACTCCTCCGCCTTAAGTCTAATCGCAATTGATAAAGTAATTTTATTCTCCAAAAGGATTTCATCAAGAGGATTTTCTTGTTCAATAGCATTAGCCGTTTCAAATATGAAATCTTTTATGGGTTTTGCTCCAAATCTAATACTTCGGCTAGCGGTTGTTGGAAAACTGGTGTGTATTATTGATAAAATATCATTGCACACTAAGGTGTTAGTGTCAGATTTAATATGAAGACATGAAGTTAATTGCCCATATTTTTGACTTGCTTGTCCTTCTATATATTCAATCAAATTTCTTACTAAAGGGATAATACTTACAAATACTTTTGGCGAAGACAAATTATTTTTAAAATGGCTAAAAATATCGTTAAGATAACCACCT
>DPWF01000153.1 GCA_003526435.1 Chitinophagaceae bacterium
CGGCACTAATAGCACTTCATGAAAATTATACACTATGTCAACGTTCCCTGTATGTTTATTGAGTAACTGCGAATTGTTTTTAATTTCAAAAAAAACATCACTCCAGTCATTGATATCGTTATCCAGTTCAAAAAACTCGAATGCCCTGGGCTGATCCTGCTCTGTTATAGAACAGGCAACATACAATGGACCTATTTCCACACGAAGTTTACGCCCCTGCTCCCCGGTTTGTGGTGTGGATGGATAGAATGCCATTGTTTTTCTTGCCATAAGGTCGATATTGTTTGCAATGATATAAAAAAAGCCACTGAGTTGCACAATAGTTTAAATAGTAGATTTGCGACCGTTTATGGCATCTGGCGGTTCAAATATCAATTTACAGGTTTCAATTACCAACAGGCAGATACTGAGTATTGCCCTGCCAATTACGGCTTCTATTGTGGTACCCCAGATTAATTTTATTACAAATAATATTTTTCTGGGTGGACTTGGTCAGAAAGAACTGGGTGTGGCTGGTATAACAGGGGTTTATTACCTTGTTTTTGCGGTGATTGGTCATGGGTTGAACAATGGGTTACAGGCGCTTATCTCACGTCGTGCGGGTGAGAACCGGGTAGACCAGATTGGTAATCTTTTTTCACAAGGCATCCGGATATCTCTGGTATTTGCGATCCTTGGTATATTACTCACATGGTTCCTGGCACCTGTTTTATTTCGTTTTGCATTGCATGATGCGGAACGGGTAAAGATGGCCGTTGATTTTCTGAACATCCGGATACTGGGTCTCCCATTTTTATATGTGTACCAGATGCGTAATGCCTTGTTGGTAGGAACCAATCAAAGCCGCTTCCTGATTATTGGTACAGCCGTAGAAGCCATCGCCAATATTTATTTTGATTATGGATTGATTTATGGCAAACTCGGTTTGCCGGAACTTGGCTTCAATGGAGCCGCTTATGCATCTATTATTGCAGAATTCCTGGGCTTGATCGTCATATTTCTCGTCATACACCTGCAGGGTATTGGTAAACAACTTAATTTATTCAGGAACATTGGTTATGACTGGCAAAACATCAAACTGATTTTGCGTATCTCCTCTCCTGTTATATTACAACTGGCCATCAGCATCATCAGTTGGGAATTCTTTTATATACTGATTGAACACCATGGCGAACTGGATCTTGCTGTATCGAACACCATGCGGAATATTTTTGGCTTCTTTGGCTGTTTTACCTGGGCTTTTGGAGCCACCACCAATAGTATGGTGAGTAATATAATTGGTCAGGGCCTGCAACACCGTGTTACAGAACTGGTAAATAAGATTATGAAGTGGAGTGTTGGATTTGCCATTATTGTTTGTGTATTGCTGAATCTTTTTCCACATGCATTTTTATCGGTGTATGGACAGGGAGAAGCATTTATTGAAGCAGCCATACCTGTAATGCGTATTATTTCTTTTGCATTGGTATTGATGTCTGTTTCTGTGATCTGGCTGAATGCGGTGACCGGAACAGGTAATACAAAAGTGAACCTGTTCAGCGAGTTTGCAGCCATCATACTTTATTGTGTGTACGTATATATTGTTCTTGAAAAATTACAACTACCAATCGAATGGGGTTGGGCCAGTGAAGGAATTTACTGGATGACATTACTATTACCCTCTCTCTGGTACATGCACAGTGGCCGCTGGAAAACACACAAAATGTAACTAACAGACATCCTGTTTTTTTGACTGCCATTTGTTTTTTAACAGCTTGTTTTTTACTGTTTGTTAAAGTGATTTATACTACGCAGCATATCTTCTTTTTCATTTATCTATGCAAAAAAATATATGATGAAAACTACACTATTGGTTGGCAGTATGCTTCTCTCCACTCTTGGTTTCGCACAGTTTAGTAAAGGCGACCATTTATTCAGTGGCAGTATCGGTTTAAATTCAAGTGCCAATAAAATTACAGGCACTACATCCACCGATCTTACGAAAGGTTCCGGTGTATCTTTAAATTTATCAGGATCAACATTCAGTTCCAACCTTGTTCGGAATACTGTTGGATTTTATGTTTCACATAATGTTGCAAAAAACAACTTAAACAATCCGGCTATTCAAACTGTAAACAGCGGCTTAAACTACGGAATCTCTTTTAGCCGGGCCAAACTATTACCCATTGCAACATCACTGTATCTCAATTTTCCATTTACTGTAAGTGCGGGATTGTCGCATTCTTCATCGGAACTGGGTGGAGGTATTTCAGAAAATCGAACGAACGGATTTGTTGCATCAGCAGGAATCAGTGCCGGCTTATTCTATCAGTTGAATAAGCGTTGGGTATTAACACTTTCACTCCCTGATCTTGTAAGTGCAGGATACAGTAACAGCAAAAGCAAATCTTATGTAAACGGCGTGCTACAGAGCCAGTCATTACGATCTAATTCTTTTAGCTTTAATTCAGGAATTGGAACAAGGGCTTTGGGAGATTTGTCTGTAGGCTTCGGTTATATCATTCCCAGAAAAAAATAAACCACTCTCTGCTTTCCTTGCCCTGGATGTAAACATGGGCAAGGAAAGCAGAGAGATTTTGTTATGCTCCTTTTAATTGATTAACAAGATTTACATATTGTTGCATGGCATCT
Source organism: Chitinophagaceae bacterium (assembly GCA_003526435.1). Taxonomy (GTDB): domain Bacteria; phylum Bacteroidota; class Bacteroidia; order Chitinophagales; family Chitinophagaceae; genus Sediminibacterium. Next base: position 2,632 of record DPWF01000153.1, read on the forward strand.
TCTTTACTCACACCTTTTAATTTCTCCCATGCTTCATGTTTGAACTTGGCCACAAAATCGAACATGTTTTCTGGTGCGGTACCTGTATTATCGCCTTCTGTAGCCTGTTTGTAGAGTGAATATAACTTCAGTAAAGTTTCATTATCCGGTTTTTCTGTTAATGTTTTACTGTTGGCAACGGCTGCGGTAAATAGTTCCTGTAATGACATGGCTTTATTTTTTATTAAACACTCAATAGAGTTTGATAAGTTATTTCATCTATTTCGTTTACTGATCAATTTAAACCGAAAACTCAAAAATCAACAAATCAAAGATTACAACATCGATTCTAACAATTTTGCACCCTCAGCCTTCAGGGCAACATCGTCACCGGTTCGGGTAGGTAATTTCACCAGTTTATTCAACACTTCAATGGCTTTTGCAGGTTGCCTACTTTCTTTATATGCTTTTGCAAGATCAAGGTAATTGGCCACAAAATATGGATCAAGCGTTCTGCATTTCTCCATGTATTGAATGGCTTTATCAAGATCACTCGGAGGTAAGCCTCCGTATAATAATTTTACAGCCGCTTTTTTCAGCCCCGACAATGTTACCATTTCATAGTGCCATTTGCCCATGGTATAATTGGCCCTTGCATGATCGGCATTCAACGCTAAGCCTTATCTGCATATTGCTTGATATCTTTTACATAGGCCACAATCTGTTTGTTCTCTGTTTCCACGTCGGTCATTTTACCTGAAGCCATGGCCATGGCATAGGGTGCATCTGCCTGGTTACTGTCTGCCTGCCAGGCTCTTTTTGCATAAGCCAGCGCTGTTTCGTAATACAGACGTTTACTGTTTTTATCTGTTTGTTTGCCACCAATGGATGCACTTAATTCAGCAGATCTTACCAATGCTTTCAGGTGTGATGGTTCAATAGATAAAACCTGTTTGTATTTTTCCAGGGCTTCATTGTCTTTCTGTACCCTTTCGAGATTACTGGCTTCTTTGAGGAGAATATTGATATCCTGCGCAAACAACAGGTTGCTGCAAAACAATAAACCAATCAGCATATATTGCTGCAAACTTCTTTTCATAATGATAGGTCTTTTCGGTTCAGCGAAAGCGATACACCTGTAGCTCCGGTAAATTGTGCAATCGGAGGATGTAGCTTCCGGATGGAAATATATACCTCTTCAGACAGAGAAAACTGTGCCAGAATATCGATGGCCATATTGGATACCACCGTTTCAAGTAAAGGAGTAGCCACCTGCATATGTTTTTTCACCAGTTCATACAGCGATACATAATTAATGGTCTGCTCCAATTGCTCAACAGGTAAAGTTGCAGGATGATATTGTACGGTCAGGTCAATCACAAAATCGTTACCCAACACTTTCTCCTCTTCATACAATCCGTGGTACGCATGTATTGCTAATTGATGAAGGTGAATGGAAAACATAGGGAAAAGATGAAATAAGGAATATGAAATAAGAAATAAGGAATGAAAAGTAAAGAGAAATATTGTAATGAAAAAAACTGTCATTACTTCCACATTCCTCTGTTCCTTATTCCTTATTTCTCTGTTTTCTACGCCAGTCCTTTCGAGGTAAGATAGCGTTCTGCATCCAGCGCCGCCATACAGCCACTACCAGCGGCAGTTACGGCCTGGCGGTAATTTTTATCCTGCACATCACCTGCAGCAAATACACCTTCAATACTGGTTTGAGTGGCGTTGCCTTCAGTGCCACTGTGCACTTTCAGGTAACCGCCGTTCATTTCCAACTGACCGGCAAAAATGTCGGTATTTGGCTTATGACCTATAGCGATAAATACACCTGCAACAGCCACATCTTCAGTCGGCTGGCCATTGGTTGATTTTAAGCGCATGCCGTTAACGCCCATATCGTCACCCAGAATTTCTTCCAGTTCACGGTGGGTGTGCAGAATAATATTGCCTGCAGCGACCTTCGCCATTAAACGGTCAACCAGAATTTTTTCCGCTTTGAAGGTGTCGCGACGGTGCACTAAATGCACTTCTGACGCGATATTGGCTAAATACAGCGCT
>DPWF01000342.1:0-213 GCA_003526435.1 Chitinophagaceae bacterium
CCTGTATGACAACTGTTACAGTTGGCTACAATCACCGCTTTTACTGCTGCAAACAAAGGACCGCTTGGGCTGGCAGCAACGGTAACAGATGCAGATTTGGTACATCCTTCGCCATCTTTTGCAATGATGGTATGATCACCGGCACTGATGTTGGTAAAAGTGCCTGAACTTTGAAATGCACCTCCGTCAATATTATACGTAAATCCTGTACGT
>DPWF01000342.1:227-1108 GCA_003526435.1 Chitinophagaceae bacterium
GCGGTAATGGTACCGCCGGTACAACCTGCTGCATTGGTAGGAGTAGCGGTAACAACGATTGTTTTTGAGGCACAACTGTTTCCTGTTGGCGGCGGATTAGTAGAAGGCGTGTCGCCCCCTTTACTACAGGCTACAATAACCATTCCTGCTGTGGCTATAGACAGCATTACTACTGCTGATTTGCGTATCTGCTTCATAGATTGATTTTAGAGTTTACAGAGATATACGCTATTTCTTTTTGGAGGGTTGCCTGATTTGTAAAGAAAAATTCAAACCATAACTGCTCAGCCTGATATTTCCAAAGCCAACACCACCTAATGGTAATGCAGCATAGGGTTCTATCAATATACTTGTACTTTTTCCGATAGATTTTTTCCAGCCTGCAGACAATCTAAGTATGGAGAATAAATGCGTATTGCCGGTTGGATAATTATTGTTACGTGTTACAAGTTGTCCATTTAAATAATAAGCGTAATTATAATTTTCTCTTGTCATAAAATAAGAAGAAATACCTGAGCTGAGAAAAAAGCTACGCTTATTGCTGGCATTGAACTGATAACGAACAAACAATGGCACTTCCCACATATTGCAATAACCATCTACCATAGCAAGTTTATAATTGGCCAGCCAACTGTTTTTTGGAACCTGGAAATCTTCTCCGGCAACTGTATAATTTTTCTTTGTAAACAATACACCCGTGTGCATCGACCAATGATCGTTAAAATGATAGCCTGCCAGTATTCCTATATTAATACCTGCTTTGTCGCTGTATTTATATTTAACCGTACTGGCATCCATACCCGCAACAAATGCAATACTGAATTTGCTGTTGGTTGTTTTACCTGGTTTAGATATGGTACTGTCTGTTTGCAAAGAATCGG
>DPWF01000342.1:1141-6455 GCA_003526435.1 Chitinophagaceae bacterium
AGTTATTACAGGTTCATAACGGGTAGCGGTATCTGTTTTTTCCATGATACTGTTAACCTTCTTGCTGCTGCCTGAATCTGCCGCAGGCTGAATGGTATTTACAGGTATGCTGTTTGTTGGGTTGGGCTTGGTAACCGGGTCTGTTGTTTTTCGAACTGCTTCGGTGGCAGTAACCAAATCTTGTGTATAGAGTTGCGAAGTAGTTTGCTGCCGGTTATTGGCTGGTGCTTGCAGGGTCTGTTGATTGGCTGCTGTAACTGTAGTAGCTGTTTGTATGCCCGCTATTTTATTTTTTGTGTTGACCATCGGTTCAGCAGCACTGTTACGAATACGGTTACGATCTGTATTTGTTTCCTGTGTGAGCAAAGATTTTTCAGGAGCCGTTGTTTCCTGCAGATCTGCTGTTGATTTTTCTGCCGGTACAACCGGGGGAGTAGAAGATGTGCTGATGGTTGATGAAGCTTTTGTAGATGAAACGGCTTCAGGCTCTGGCCATACAAAATAGACCAAACCTGTACCAATAATGGCCAATGGCAGCAACCACCAGAAAATGATGCGACGTTTTCTTTTTTCCTCAACCGGCATTACTTTATCCAAAGCTGCTTCCATTTTCTCCCAAGAAGCATTGCCCGGTGGCGTATATCCACTGGCGGCCTCGCGGCTCAGTTGTTCGAGCCTGTTATCGTTACCTGGATTAGACATATGTTTTTATTCCGCTTCGTTCTGCAATAATTTTTCTCAGGTTGCTTTTGGCTTTCGATAAATTCGATTTCGATGCACCCACACTGATCTGTAAGGCTTTTGAAATTTCATCATGACTCAAACCCTCAATTACAAACAGGTTGAATACTGTTCTGTACACGGGGGTCAGTTGTCTGATGGCATCAATAATTTCATCATAGGCCATTTTATCGAGTCCCGATTCCTGTTGGTCGGCATAACCATCATGATCCGACTGGTTATCCATGCTAATAATATTCAACTGCGCTTTTCTCAACTGGTCAATACAGGTATTCACAATAATCCGTTTAAACCAACCTTTTAACAGGGCTTCGGTATCGCCCTCACGGTTCAGTTCAAAACGGTTGATGTTTTTAAAAAGTTTGATGAATGCCTCGTGAACCATTTCTTCCGCTTCTTCCTGCTGATGAATATACCGGTAACTGATCTTCAGGGCATAGTCGAACAGCCACTGGTACAGCATACGCTGACAGTTACGGTCGTTCTTACAACAACCGTTGATCAGGGTCACTATTTGATCGGTCTCACGGGGCAAAATGCTGCAGTATGTTAATGAAATCCTCTCTGTTAAACTACAATTATTAAAGGGTATACGCAAATCAGGGTCCTGGGGTTGCCTGTATAATAAAAAAGCAGCTAGCTGTCGGCTTCTAGCTGCTAGAATAGAAATTTGACATCTGGCTTTTGCTTGAGCTAGCGGCTTGAAGCTAGCAGCTTGCAGCTTCAAGCTTACCCTCCCGTTCTCCCATCCCTTACCTTGGTCTTTTTCTTGCCGGAGTTCTTTTTTTCGAAGTCGAGTACCTGTTTGGGCTTATTCTTTACCGATGCACTATCCTTTTTCACCGATGTGCTGTCCGCTTTTTTAGCCATTTTTTCGGGATTACCCGGTTCTTTCCCCGGCTCCACAAACTGATCGAGGAACCAGTTTTCTGTGCGGATAATCTGCCCGGTAACAGGGTCATAAAAACGCCATCTGCCATGTTTGAGGGCATTGCCATTTACTTTAACAATCACCTGTTCTACTTTGGTGGGGTCGTTTACATCCTGTACATCTACGGTGTCAAATTGTTTGGCCGGATTCATGGCGCGCCAGCCTTCTTCCCGCTCTAAGCCTGTCATAGTAAAGTATCTGCTCGTTCCGTCTCTCAAACCCCAGCGATAATTTTCAACGGCAATCATATCACCCATTAGGTTAAAACGACGCCACACACCTTCTTTTTTTCCATTCACAAAACTGCCTTCCTCCTCATAACCACGTTCACCCCTGATGGGGGGAACATCTACTTTCCAGCGCCCCTGTTTCAGGCCGTTTTTGTCTGTGCAATTGATGGTATCACGCTTCGAAGTGAGCTTAAAACTCACACACTGGGCACCAGATGCCAGCGAAAAGAAAATGAACAATGGTATTGCTATCAAACGCATAATCGTTTAAATTGGCCATCCCAAATTACCAACTATTTACTTTAGTATGAGAAAATTAACAACTGCTTGCTTCCTGCTATGGTCCGTTATTGGCGTGGCACAGGTGAAGCCAACATCTGCCGATGTTCGTATGAAAGGCGTTCAGCAGCGAAAACTGCTGCAACAACAGTCGCTGGCCAATAGTACCAGCTTCCGTAATATCGGTCCAACCGTCATGAGTGGCCGTGTAGTAGATATGGAAGTAAACCCCGATGATCCCACCGAGTTTTATGTGGCTTATGCATCGGGTGGTTTATGGCACACCACCAACAATGGCCAGAGTTTTAACCCCATCTTCGATTCAGAAGATGTAATGACCATTGGTGATATTGCCATCGACTGGAAAACACGTATCCTCTGGCTGGGAACCGGTGAAGTAAACAGCAGCCGTTCAAGTTATGCAGGTATCGGTGTATTCAAAACCAGCAACAATGGTAAAAGCTGGGAATACCTGGGTTTACCTGAGAGTCATCATATAGGTGAAATCAAATTGCACCCATCTGATCCGAATACTGCCTGGGTAGCTGTTTTAGGTCATCTTTATTCTTCCAACAAAGAAAGAGGTGTTTATAAAACAACCGATGGCGGTAAATCATGGAAGCTCACTTTAGCCATTGATGCCAATACCGGCGCTGCCGATATCGACATCAATCCTAAAAATCCGAACGAATTATATGCTGCCATGTGGTACCGCACCCGTTCTGCTTCCAATTTTGAAGAAGGTGGTAAAACAAGTGGTATCTATAAAAGCACCGATGCTGGTGAAAACTGGCAACTGATATCAAAAGAAGGTTCTGGTTTCCCAAGTGGTGATGGTGTGGGCAGAATTGGTCTGGCCATTTACCCATCTAACCCCAATACCATTTTTGCAGTGGTAGATAACAATTTCCGTCAGCCAGCCAATGCCCGTCAGGCTGCTGCCGATACCAGCCGTTATGTACTGGCCGATTTTAAAGACCTCAGCAAAGACCAGTTCCTCGCATTGAACGATAATAAACTGAATGCTTTTGTTCGTTCACCAAGAAATGGTATCCCTGCAAAATATACGGCTGCTTCATTGAAAGCGGCTGTAAGCAATGGTACACTTGCGCCCACTGCTATCTGGGATTTTTTATATGATGCCAACACTGCCTTATTTGAAACACCTATTTATGGTGCACAATTATACCGCAGTGATGATGGTGGTGCTACCTGGAAAATGACCCATAAAGATGCTATTCCCAACCTGTACAGCAGTTACGGATACTATTTTGGTAAAGTATGGGTGAGCCCAACCGACGACAAAAAGATTGTACTCACCGGTGTTGGTTTATTATTGAGCACTGATGGAGGTGCTACTTTCAAACAGATTGGTAAGGAGAATGTACACTCCGATCACCACTATGTATGGATCAATCCCAAACGCGACAGCCATATGATCAATGGTAATGACGGTGGTTGTAATATTACTTACGATAATGGCGACCATTGGTTCAAAGCCAATACACCTGCTGTTGGTCAGTTCTACAATATTGCTGTTGATATGGCACGTCCATACAATGTATATGGAGGTTTACAGGACAATGGTACCTGGTTTGGTGCCAGCACCACCCGTGAAAACTACGACTGGTACGATGGTGGACATAATCCATATACATCTATCGGTGGTGGCGATGGTATGCAGGTGCAGGTTGACTGGAGAGACAACAAAACCGTTTACAGCGGTTCTCAGTTTGGTGCATACAGCAGACAGACCATTGGAACAAGAGAGAGAAGAGGAGTGCGTCCGGCACGCGACCTTGGTGAAACGCCTTTGCGTTACAACTGGCAAACACCTATTCTGTTGAGCCGTCATAACCAGGATGTATTTTATTATGGAAGTAATAAGTTTCACCGCAGCATGAACCGTGGTGATAGTCTGGTAACCATGAGTGCCGATCTGACGACCAATCCGCAACAGGGCGATGTGCCATTTGGTACATTGTGCACCATGAGTGAGAGTCCATTACGTTTCGGGCTCATCTATGTAGGTTCTGATGATGGAAATATACAGGTATCAAAAGATGGTGGTTATACCTGGACACTCATCAACAAAAAATTACCCAAAGGATTGTATGTAAGCCGTGTTACTGCAAGTGCATTCAGTGAATCACGTGTATATGCCTCATTGAATGGTTACCGTAACGATCATTTTGAAGCCTATGTTTATGTAAGTGATGATTATGGTACTACCTGGAGGCAGATCATGAAAGACCTGCCAGCAGAGCCGGTGAATGTGGTAAAAGAAGATACGGAAGACGGTAATATTCTGTATGTAGGTACAGATGGTGGTTTATATGTAAGCATCGATGGCGGTAATACATCCATGATGTGGAACAAGGGCATGCCCAACAGTATTCCTGTGCATGATGTAGTGGTTCATCCGAGAGATGGTGAAATTGTGGTGGGTACACATGGCCGCAGTTTATATGTAGCCAAGCTTGATGAAATACGTAAGCTGGCGAAGAAAAAATAATTTAGTTGATTTTTGAAGTTTGATTTTTTGGTCTTTGATTTTTTGATTTGGAGTAAATGCTGAATCGAAAAATTAAAGATCAAAAAATCAAACTTTTTTTATAAACCAAAGGTCCTGCCTGCCTGCTTTCTCCGGATAGGTTGTTCCATCGAAATGGACAATGAGTTCAAATTTTTCTTCCAGCATTTGCCTAAATTTTGCCGGTTCATGATAAGTGGTCATCATTCTGTGGCCTGTTACCGGATAAGGAGTACTGTAAATGCCTTGTTCCCTGATTTTCTGTTTGCTTGTTGCAGATAATTGTTCAATGAAATAATGGCCATGTGTGGTGATCCATATTATTCCACCTGGTTTCAGGATACGGTGTAATTCGCCAAGCCAGTTTTGCTGGGCGGATGCAGGAATATGTGTGAGAACAGAAAAGCCAATGATTAAATTGAATTGTTCGTTGCTGAAGGGGAGTGGAGGTGTATGATGCTGCAAAACGAAATCAATGCCAGCGATATGCGTCTTGTTCCATGCAATGGTATTTGTATTGGTATCGGAGCCTGTTACAGAGGCGCCCAAACAAAACTTTTTGAGGTGTCTTGTAATTCTGGCCGGCCCGCATCCCCAGTC
>DPWF01000342.1:6469-14198 GCA_003526435.1 Chitinophagaceae bacterium
GAAGGGTTGAGCGGCAAATCATTTTTTACACTATCCAGTATTTCATGTGCAGTGAGTTCGCCGTCATCCAGGTATTTTTTGTAGTTCAGTTGATAGGATTCGTATAAACAATACGCATCCGGAACCGGAATTTCAGGATGCTGTTTCCTGAACCTTCTGTTAATACCTGCATATTGTAATTGCTGCCAACGAAAAAGGAGCTGGTCGCTGAGTGTAGGGAATAATGATTTGATCCACGCGGTCATAGCAGTACTGAAAGATAATACCAAATTCCTCCCGTTCTACCTTTCCCCCTGTTAATCTCTCTCGCCAATCAGGTATCCGAATAGTACAAGACTTTTTTGAACAGGGAGAACGGGAGGATAACTGAACCAGAAAAAAATATTCACTACTGAATATTCTCCATTCACTACCGTATATCCCGCAAATTTTTTCACAATCAATACACGAATTGCAAACTGCGCAGGGGTCGTAGCGGGTAACAATATTTTTATCGCTTGAATGTTTAGTTATGTCGGAAGGGGGAGCTGCTGCGATAAAATCTGTTTATGCTGAAAATTATTTCAAAAGAAAACCTTGCGACCTTTATTGTGGAGAATGAAATAGCATTAATACCTACTCATGCCAAATTGAGTCTGCCTATTATTAATCGGATGTATAGAAAAATGTCCGCAGGAATTCGATTTCCGGCTATAAAAGTAGAAGGTCGTTTAATTTGTGATGGACATCATCGCTATCTCGCATCATTGCTGGCTAAGTTTCCATTAGAACGAATACCGGGAATGATTACATCCGCTACAAGTGGAGTACAATGGACCTCTGTTTGTTTTGAAGAAACAGATTGGGACACGAGCGAAGAAATTAACTTTTTGAATGCGCAAGACGCGGAGTACAACAATATTGATATAGCAGAACTGGCAGTATTACTCCAATAAACCATAATTTTGTGCGATGTTATTCTTCTTAGATATAGATGGTGTAATGGTTCCGGCCAAAAGCTGGAAAGCCCCCGAATGTTTACATGACGGGTTCCCGGCATTTAGTGCCAGGGCCAGCCATACGCTTCAGCAAATGCTCGGAGAAGAAGATACTGTTATGCTTACTACCTCACACAAGGCAAACTATAGTATTGCTGTATGGAAGCAAATGTTTAAACTCAGAGGTATTGATATTAAAAACATGGCTGCTCTCCCCGAAAGCAATCATGCCGTAAGCAGAGGAGAAGAAATTATGAATTGGTTTCTTGCCAATCATGTGCAGGAAGATTTTATCATTATAGATGACGATAATTCTTTACATGCACTCCCTCATTTTTTAAAAAAGAAATGGGTGCAGCCAAAACCTTTTATGGGTCTTACGGAAGAGGATATAATAACTACTTGTTAAATACGGTCTGACTTTTGGAAAGTTTCAAAACTTTCCAAAAGTTAATATTCAAAATTCCTCCCTTTCTCCCTGTTAACCTCTCTCGCCAATCAGGTATCCGAATCGTACAAAACTTTTTTAAACAGGGAGAAGGGGAGAACGGGCGGATAAATGAACCAGTAAAAAATACTCACTATTGACTATTCACAACCTGCGCGAATATTTATTGTTGTGCCCAGTAATCCAATACAGTTACTTTATCTAAAATGCCTGGTAATAATTCGGTAAAGGCTTTATGTGATGGATGTACCAGATAATCATCCCGGTCTTTTTCGCTGGCGAAACTGAGTAAGAAACAATGGGTGAGGCCATTGTTCAGTTTTTCTGGACTGTTATTTGTGCCCCATTCAAAGTTCCGGATGGTTTTTATCTGGCCGGGTAATTTTCTGAATGCCTCTACTGCTTTGCTGATAGAAGCTGTATCGGCCTGAGCCTTCCAGCCAAATAAAACAACATGCTTCAGTTCTTTTTTTACCGTTTGCGATAGCAGAGCGGTTGTACTGAAAACAACCAGTAAAGTGCAAAGCAGGATTTTTTTCATGAGGTGTTTTTTAAATAGATGCAAAAATAGTTATTGGTTTTCACTGCATTTCAGGAATCTCTTCGATGCCGGAGCAGTGGGGCATTCAATTCATTATCGGATTTTCATTTTCAATATAAAATTTGCGGTCGGCTTTTGTTAAATTACTCTTTCCGCATATCGCATAAAGAATATCAATCAGCTTCCTCGCTTTGGCAGGGGGAAACATAGATTTCAGTAACTTTTTTTTGCCGTTGTAATAAACAATTATGGTAATCATGGAACCATCGCAGCAACTGACTCCATTAAATTCAAGGGTGTCGAGTCCAATGGTTTTAAGTTCCTGTTCTAAATGAGCAAAAAGGCTATCATTTACAGTGCCGGTAAAATAACCTGTTTTTGTGGTGTCGCGCTGTATTGAAATGTCTTTATCGGTTTTATACACAGTTTCTGCAAATAAGTACAGGCTTTTATCGGCTTCAACCTGTAAATGGTATATTGAGCAAAAGCCATAACAAGCGCTGGTATGGAATATAATTTTTTCAAATGAAGGCTGCTGTTCATTTTGTCTGTCAGTTCTTGCACCAGACCCGGCAAGAAAGGGTAGAAACATCAGTAACGATAATACTTTTGTCATGCTGTATGTTTTTAAACAAACGGTAGCTTATTCATCATCTATTCATTTTGCCATCTATTATTCAGGTATAATGTACGACAGACTTGTCTTCCTGTCAAGAAATTTTTAATGAGTTGTGCTGGTACTACCTCAATAGAAATTCTTTTAACCATTAACCTGAGATGCAGTGATCGTTTTATTGCATATGCATGTATGCTGGCAGTGTACATGACTGTTATGCTTTTTTCCGCAGCACCAACTTTTAAAAAACGAACACTGTAATATTCATCCATCGTATTGGCCGTTTATACAGGCTTAAGCATTTTAGCCGTAATTCTATCTATTGCGTTTATCCATTCTGTGTATCTTGACGGTGGAGCTAACAAGTTTAATTTTTATCGCTATGTTCAGTTTATTGCATCAATTCAAACAATCGATCATCTTACAGTTATTTACTGTTTACCTGCGATACCTGATCGGCAGTGCATTCATTATTGCAGCATTTGGTATGGGGAAGATGAATGGTACATCCAACCTCATACAGTCAATGAATAAACCCATAGAGCAGTTGTTACCCATTCAGCAATTTTTCAGGGTTATGCAGGACTCTGGTATGTATTGGCAGTTTATTGGCTGGAGCCAGATTATAGCAGGCGCACTTTTACTGACCCAACGACTGGCAAGGCTGGGAGCTTTGATTTTCTTTGGACTGATACTCAATATTTTTATCATCACCCTTTCCTACGGGTTTCAGGGTACGCCCGTGGTAACAGGGCTGATGTTGCTGGCAACCATCTATTTATTAGTCTGGGACTTGCCCTCATTCATGCCCCTCATTAAAAATTCATTTCATTATGCTCCTGTGCCATTGAAATTGGCGGATCATCTTTTCTGGATAATACTTGGAGGGGTAATGCTGGCTTCCATTGTTATACTGGCGCTTGTACATCAAAATACATTATTTCAGTTGGCACTTTTATTTGCTGAGGGGCTGGTTGGGTTTATATTGTATATGGGCTGGATAAGGAAAAAAGCTACAATTGAATAGATTTTCTTTTTCTGCAAGTGGTTAATGAAAACAGGTTAACACGCGGTTTTCATGGAAAGCGGAGGGCAGGGTAACCTATTCAAAAATTTCTTTTAGTTTTTCTTTTAATTTATCACCCCTTACATCTTTCGCTATAATTATCCCGTTTCTGTCTATCAGGAAATTGGCAGGATAATAAGAGACTCCATAAATAAGGGCCGCTTTGTTTTTATCGCCTTTTAAATCGCTTACATTTTGCCAGGGTAAACCATCTTCCTGTATGGCTTTTTTGAAGATCTGTTTATCAGTTTCGGCGGCAACACCTAAAATGTCGAAGCCTTTGTCTTTATAGGTGTTGTAGGTTTTTATCAGTTCCGGATGGCCCTGTCTGCAGGGCAGGCACCAGGAGCCCCAGAATTCAAGTAATACCACTTTGCCTTTATAGTCTGATAGACGAACAGATTGACCGCTTAAGTTCTTTTGTTCAAAATCAGCATAACTGCTGCCGATTTTTATGTCTCTATTCAAAGAGAGAAAATCACCGATTTGTTTGCCATAAATGGTGTTTTTCGCTGTCGGGTCAAGTTGTTTATACAACATCTGCACGGTGTCTTTGTTCCAGGTAGAACTATATATACTCAGCATATTGGCACTTACAATGGAAGCAGGATTTGCCTGTATGAATTTTATATAATCTGCTTTGGGGTCTTTGGAATTGCTGATAATAGAATCGAGTATTTTATTCTGGCGCTGTGCTTTTGCCCCCTGTATGGTAGCTGATCTGAATTTATCTTTTTCGGCACTAATCATCGTCTCTGTATCATCTATCCAGAAAGCAACCCTGTGTTTAAAATCTTTTGTATGAACAGCTAATTTTTCAACCTTTTCTGTAAGGAAGCCGGTAAAGCTGAACCTGTTGTTTAGAATAAAAGTAGAATCAATGTCTTTGTAAGAGCCATCGGCAAGGTTACTAAGCAACAAGAGCGTACTGTCTGGAAAACCTGTAACAGTTCCTTTGATATTGAAGCGTGGCTGTTTGGTTTTTTGCTGGGCAGTTAGCGGTAGGGAAGCGGTAACGATGATGATACTTAATACAAACCTGGCTGCTTTTTTTATTGTGTACATCATTTTCAAGATTGTGTTTAAATATATTCATTTTCTTTATTTGATGCATGGCATCTATTCATTTTCACAGATACTTATCATAACGCAAATCTAAATCGCAAAAACATCCATCAGGGGTGGCGGGGGTGGCGCCACCCCCACTAAGCCATTGGTAATGATAGCATAGTAAACAAAAAATAATTTCTGCCCAACGTAAATACCCCTCAAAAGGGTGGCGTTCTTCGGAAGCGCTTCGGGAAAAGGCTTCATTGCTTCGGGTTTTGCCGTATATCCTTCGGATTTCCTTCGGGAATCCTTCGGGTTTTCTTCGGGATTTCCCGAAGGATTCCCGAAGCGGTTTCGGTAAATTCCGAAGCAAACACGATGTTGATATGGCCATGATACAAAGAGCAACGGAAGGAGTGTGATAGAATTAGAGAGGCTGTGTAATTTTTAGCATGGTTAGAAAATTTCCAGAAGTGAATGCTCAAATTATTCCAGCTCTTTCACCTCCGGTGATAGAGGGAGACATGCGGGGAACACCCTGCGGAGAAGAAAATTGAGGGTGGCTGTGAAATGTCAACTATGAAAATGCTTATAGCCCAATTTTTTGTCTATAAAAAAGCATGATTGCGATGGTAATAATCGAAAAAAGTGTTCCAATAGGCAAATACCATAGTGTTAAAATGCATAACAAAACTCCGAAAGTAAAAGCCCAGCTTTGATTTGTCCATAAAGCGAAAATCCAAGTTAACCAAAGCAACCCAAAAATTATAAATAAGGGTCCAAGTTTAAAAACGTTAATGTTAAACTTATAAAACAAATTTGCCCAGGGTCCTGGTTTGTCGGGACCAATAAATTTACCTTTTACAAGCACAAAAATTCCATCAAGTAGCATATAGCAACCATTAACAAGTCCAAGTAATGTTATAGTATTTTCATGCTGATTGTTTTCTTGTTTGAATTTTGGCGTGTAGCATTATACTTGCCACTAACGAACAGGTATTGCTGCAGGTGGGGAATTGACCAACTGTAGACCCTGAACGGAAGCTAAATTTATAAACAAAAGTTGATGTTTAGAACCAATGATCGGCAGAATTCTGTTCGGCGAAACCAGAGCCTGAATAGGCATTGCTGCTGATAGCGGTTCAACTTTTGGAAAGTTTCGGAACTTTATAAAAGTGAAAGCTCATTTGAAAAAGAACAATTAAATATGAAATATTTATTATATATCGTAGTTATTTTTATTTGTGCGTGCTCTAATAAAGTAGGGTCTGATGTTGAGGGGGCTTTTTTTACTTCCTGGATAAAAGGAATAGTGACTGATAGTGTTACTATTGAAACCGGAAGCCTGCTCGCAGAGCCATTTTCAAAACGTTCCAATTCACTTCCTGATATTATTTATCTGTCGTCCAGGAAAATCTACGCTGGTTCTCACGATAGTAATATTCGTTCGATGTTTGATGTAAAAGATTCATTGGTTGTTAATGAACTTCCAAGCAAAGAAATAGACGTTTTGGAAGAAAAGAAACTTCTAAGTAGAGATAGTTCTATATTCAATAATACTTCTGTAAATGTGTTAGGTACTATTTATATCAACCAGATTTTTAGGAACCCTGAAAATACCATTATTTATATTGACCATTCTTATTCCGGAAAATATACGAACCATTACTTTTCGGCAATCAGTGAATTACACTATAGTAATGGGAGATGGTTACTCATCAGGACTGAAGTATATGAAATGAGTTAGTTAAGGCTGGCTGTATAGCATTGTCTTATTGAGATTTCTGAATACTGCTTTCAATTGTGCTACCCATCAGGGTAATGGGATGCATGGAGTGATACCTGTTTATATTTGTCTTTGCGTTGCAAGTTGGCTAAACAATAGCTAACCCGCCTCAGTGCACCTTTTGGAAAGTTTCGGAACTTTCCAAAAGTGAATGCTCACAGAATCAGCGAAGAAGGAAAGGGAGTTTATACTCTTCTGTCACCGAAAGTTGGTGGAATTTGAGAAACATTTCTACGAATAGTATGCCGCATTCTCGTATCTGCTACATCTGCTTGTAAAGAATACGCTTGAGGTCTAGGTGGGGGGGTAGAGCGA
The DNA here is from genome assembly GCA_003526435.1 of Chitinophagaceae bacterium. Lineage (GTDB taxonomy): Bacteria > Bacteroidota > Bacteroidia > Chitinophagales > Chitinophagaceae > Sediminibacterium. The sequence continues at coordinate 13,269 of DPWF01000342.1, forward strand.
CAATGTTCTTTGGCTTTTTCATGAAGGTCATTGTCAAAGTTGGAGGTTGAATTGTTTACCTCAATTGTGCCAGTTTCGTCATATACCGCTGAGAAAAACAATGAAGGTTCATTAACATGACGATGTAGACGGAATTTTTTGTTTAAAAGATCTTGCCTGGTACTACCTATATAGCTTACAAGTAACGAACACAATGTGGGATCACTTTCCGGTATCCATCTTTCAATTTGCCAATCTGCTGCTGATAATTGGGTCACTGGATTAGGTTGGGTGTTTTGTATTACTTGTAATCCTGATTCGATAATCTTATGTAGTTGAACTGCTGGTAATGACTTTGGTATTTTTCTGGTCTCTTCTTTTTGTGAAGCACGACTATTGCTGGAAAGTGAGTTAGCAATAGACCTTGAACCAATATTTGATTCACTTTCCGAAGAAGTTTTCATAGTGCTCGAAATATTTCTGATATATTATCTATAGATAAACAAGTTAAACAAAATTATTTGCGGAAAATATAAAAAAAGGATGTTTTTAATGAGTCACTCGAATAATAATACCCTGAGGCGCATTCCGATCACAGATTGTATTTGCGACGAAGGGGTTTTTGTTGTACAGCCTGGTGATATTTATTGGATTTGTTATTTGGTGTTATACGAGTAGGCTAAGTAATTATTACCCCGCCTCTGTGTAAGCTCTGCCGCAACGTCCCCGGTCTTTCACCTGCGGTGATAGAGGGAGACGATGCGGGGGACACTCTGCGGAAAAGGAAATTATTGCTGCTCCGGATTTAAATCGGAAGCAGCAATAATTTGAGCACTCGCAAGGTTTCTGAAGAGTGTTTACCTCTGCTGAACACCCTTCGGGAAAAAGATATCTTCCTATATAAGATTGATAAGTTTAACATTTTGAATATATTTAATGTATTTATTTTCC
>DPWF01000413.1:0-1334 GCA_003526435.1 Chitinophagaceae bacterium
TGCACGCGCAGTTCTTATATTTCTGCGGAGTTTCCAGAGGTCAATGGCTCCAAATGGAGTGTTCTCAATTTGTTTTTTGGTGTTGATTACATCAACAGCTACCGTTTCTTTTACCTCTCTAACCAGTTCTTTCAGTTCTTCTGCTTCTATTTGGACAATAGAAGGCATGACATTACTCTTCATAATATTTCATTTTATTCTTTACACTATGTTTCAGTGAGCAGTATCAGGGGGAAATAAAGTCAATCGTTGGTGCAGAAATTAAAGCGAACCCGCGAGATGTTATTACCTGCTCATTTTCAGGGTGCAAAAGTAGTACATAACAGATTCATAAAAAAATAAAACTGTAAAATACTTGTTAATTCGGCGTTTAGCTCGTTTGAGTGGCGATATCGGGTGTTGACTGGTCGCACAAGGGTACCGCTCCCCTGTTTTTGCGTACGATACGTGAATAAAGACTGATCTCTTTATCAAACAAAAAACGAAAGAAGAGTTTTGTCCAGGAGGTATGATAGGATAATGAGTTGTAAAAGCCAGGTGCCGTATTTCTTATTTCCGGTAAACGGTTCCAGGGTATGGAAGGAAAATCATGGTGTTCATTATGATAACCTACATTGAATGCTACATGATTCAATACCCCATAGTAACTATAGGTTTCCTGCTCACCATGTGTAAGATAATGTTCCTGTATCCACCGTGCACCCAATGGATGCAGCCCTACAGAAAAGAAAAAACTAAGCACCATAAATACCAGCGCTTTCGGCCCAATAAATATGGTAATAGCCGACACATAAGCAATCTGTACAAGCCAGTTTAATGCGATCCATTTATCAAATGGCTTGATCTCTTTTAATCTAGATATGCGGAACAGTTGAAAAAAAGGATAGAATAAAAGCCAGATAACTTTGCCTATAAAATAATTATCGATCAGTTTGGCTTCCCAGTGATTGGGCAGATCGCCATCCAGCTCATGTACCCCCTGAAATGAATGGTGTTTGATATGGTATCTTTCAAATGATACGGAACTGGGAAATATCAGCGGCATATTAGCGAATATACCTGCCAGCCTGTTGGCCACCGGCGATTTGAAAATGAGCCGGTGCGAGCATTCATGTATCATTACAAACAATGCATGATCGGCAAATGCACCTAAAATATAGGCGGCAGCTAAAACGATCCACCAGGATTGTCCCTCCACGGCCCAACCCGCCAGGGTTTGAAACAACACCAATCCAATGATAGCAAAAATAGTCAATGGATTTTTCCCGATCAGGTTCCTGATTTGCGGATGCGCTTTCAGAATGGTTTTTGTACGATGACGATGGGGCTCAGAT
>DPWF01000413.1:1357-6750 GCA_003526435.1 Chitinophagaceae bacterium
ACATAAACAAAGTCTTTTTTCTGCTGCATATTTGTTCAATATATAGCTAATTCTATAGAAACAGGTATTTTGTTTGAGCATTCGTAAATAATCGTCAAAAAAACCTTTAAATATTGAAATATGACAGGGTTTGCAAAGACCGTATTACCTTTATCAAAAAAAAGATTGAAACAACTGTTATTGTCGTTACTGGTATTTATGTTGTCTTGCGGTCAGCAGCAAAATACTTATCCTGTTGCCGAAAATGCGCTTGATGCCGGACGTGAATTTATTGATGCCTGTTTGAAAGGAGATTTTGCCAAAGCAAAATGGTATATGGTTGATGACAGTACCAATCTCGGGCATTTAGAAAGAGCTGAGGCCAAATTCAGAACCTATGATAAAGAAGGTCGCCAGCAATTGAGAACAGCATCCATCAATATCAGTGAAGTGAGTGACGTGGATACAGTTACTTCCATTATTTATTACAGCAATTCATTCGATCAGCAGCCTTTGAAAGTAAAAGTGGTGAAACAGGCAGAAAAATGGCTGGTTGACTTTAAGTATACTTTTAACCCAAATCTCTGATCAGTTTATCAAATTATTGGATCAAACTACTAAACCAACTTATCATGCAATCAACCGTTCTTCATCCCTGGCATGGTGTTCATTATGGTGAACAGGCTCCCCGTGTTGTGAATGCAGTTATTGAAATACCTCAGGGCTCCCGCTGTAAATACGAAATCGATAAAGCAACCGGTTTACTCAGACTTGACCGGGTTATTTTTTCTTCTTTCTACTATCCTATCAATTATGGATTCATTCCACAGACCTATGGTGGTGATAAAGATCCCCTGGATATACTGGTGATTACTTCTTTATCGGTACAACCACTCACCCTCATGGATGCCAAAGTAATTGGCGTAATGCAGATGGTGGATGGTGGCGACCCCGATGATAAAATTATTGCGGTTGCTGCAACCGATCCGGGTGTAAACCATTATAATAATATTGAAGAATTGCCCAAGCATTTTTTTGATGAGCTCAGGCATTTCTTTGAAGAATATAAAAAACTGGAAAACAAATCGGTGGTAGTGGAAGATTTTGGTGATAAGGCCAAAGCATTATCCATTGTGCAGGAAGCCATTGAATTCTACAAAGAAAACTTCGGTAACAAATAAAATACCATGAGCGCAAACACAATTATTTTACTGATACTGATTGGTCTGGCCGCAGGTTTTTTAAGTGGATTGGTAGGCATTGGTGGCGGCATCATTATTGTACCTGCTTTAGTTCTTTTACTGGGTTTTACTCAAAAACAGGCCCAGGGCACATCATTGGGTATTATGTTGCTGCCTATTGGTATTCTTGCAGTAATACAATACTATAAACAGGGCTATATAAATGTTAATTATGTATTGATTGTTGCACTAGCTTTTGTAGCAGGAGGGTTTCTGGGAAGCAAACTGTCGCTTTCCTTAAGTGATGAAAGGATGAAAAAAGTATTTGCAGTAGTGCTCTTTATTATTTCGGTAAAAATGCTGTTTTTTGATCGCGCAGCCAATAAAAAAGATTCAGCACATAGTGCTACCATCCAGACAACAGAAAAAAACCCGGAAAAAGGCTGATGCCGATTCAATTCATCACCCTATCTTTGCCAAAATTGAAAAAAATGGAAGCGAAAAAATCCACTGCGAAATACTGGGCCCTTTTCTTTTTCTGGTTTGCTGTAATGATTGTTTTATTGTTTGTTTACCGTGAGTTTTTCTGGCTGGCTTTACCTGGCACTGTTACCTATTTTGCCAAAGGCATGGATATTATGTAAGATTTACAACATCCGTAATATAGAAAAAGCAACCCAGGTGGTTGCTTTTTTATTGTTCATATCTTTTGATGATCCTTAACTGATGAGTTCTTTTACCGGTTTGTGCATGTACAATACCCATATTGTCAATCGGATCAATTCTTACCTGTCCGGAAGCATGAATAATAGTATCTGCTGATAACATGATGCCTACATGTGTAATGCGCCCTTCCGGATTATCAAAAAAAGCAAGATCACCACAATGTGCTTCCTGCAAAAAACCAATCGTTTCACCTATGGCAGCCTGCTGGTAGGCATCGCGGGGCAATCGTATACCAAAATGCCGGAACACCTGCTGTGCAAAACCACTACAGTCAATACCAAATACCGTACGCCCGCCCCACAAATAAGCCGTGTTCAGGTACTGCCGGGCAATGGTTGTTATCTGTTCTTCTTCAAATTTTGCGTTACCCGGTTGCCAGCCTGCTGAATGGTATTCAAAATGAAAACCTGGCATTGACAATGCATTTCCTGAAAACAAATCCAGTGGCGTTCCCGCTCCAATCATCATATCGGCTCCATTCACCTGTACAACCGATGACCACCCCTTGCTTAACTGGTTAGTATGTATTGCGGGCGCCTCTTCCATAAAAACCAGTTGCGATTGCTGACACCATCCTTCATATTCATCATACAAAGTATGTACGCGTACAAAATCGCCCGATGTTTCCAATACGGTTGCCAGTTCTCCAAACAGTAACTGGCTCACCATTTCTGAACGATGTGCCGCTTCTTTACGCATGGGACAAACAGACACAACAGGCATAACAAAAGACATAAATGCTATTTGCGTTCAAGATATGGAATTTTGCAGGTTGGGCATCTAATAAGAAATAGCTATTTTAAAGCGTGGTTTCAGAGAAATATTCACATATCAGCGATAACGAATTACTCGAACGTTTTTATATCGACAGCAATAATGAATGGCTGGGTATTCTGCTCGAACGTTATACTTATCTCCTGCTGGGTGTTTGTATGAAGTACCTGAAAAACGAAGAAGAGTCTAAAGATGCCGTACAGCAGATATTCCTAAAAGCCATTACCGAACTGGGTAAATACAAAGTAGATTACCTGAAAAGCTGGCTCTACATGGTGGCCAAAAACCACTGTTTGATGAAGTTGCGTGATAAACATGTTATCGTATCTGCCGAAGAACAAAGGGGGCTCACTGCACAGGAAACAGATAAGCAATCGTTAATGGAAAAGGAAGTGGCGCTTACCCATCTTGAAAATGCACTGGATGAATTAAACGCTGAGCAGAAAACATGTGTAACTTTATTCTACCTGCAAAAAAGAAGTTACCAGGAAATTGCCGACCAGACCGGATTTACCTTATTACAGGTAAAGAGTCATATTCAGAATGGAAAAAGAAACCTCAAAATTTTGGTTGAAAAGAAAATGAAATAAGCCTGATGACCGATTTGAAAGACATATTACATGAGGACGACGGCATAAAAAATGATGACCTGCTTCGTTACCTGGAGGGCAATGCTTCAGATGAGGAGCGTTTTGCCATTGAAAAACAGATGGCAGATTCTGACTTTATCAACGATGCAGTAGAAGGTTTACAAGGCTTCCAGGATAAGCAAAAGATGCAGCAATATGCGGCACAATTAAAACTGCAGTTACGCAAACAAACTTCCAAGGACCGCAAACGAAAACTCAGGAGAAATTTAAACAGCCAGCAATGGACAATGGTGACCATTGTTACCATCATACTGCTTTGTGTACTGGCTTACTGGGTGATACGTCTTTATCAGCATAAAGTATAAATATCACCTGCACAATCGCTGAATAAGTTTACCGTGTTGCGGAAATTGTTGTGAAAGTAAATTTCCATCTGCCAGTTCAAAATCTGTAAAATCAAATGCGGGAGCAACTGTACATCCAACAAAAGAAAAACTACCCCCCGGGGCCGTTTCAGATGCAAACCAATACCCTGCCGGCACTACATACTGATAAACGGTACCAGGTTTGTTGCCCAGGTGAACGGTCGTAAACTGTCCGTCGGGTGAAATCATATGCACCCATAAAGTATCCCCCGCATAAAAATGCCAGCACTCATCGCTTTGAATACGGTGAAAAGCAGAAAAATTACCTTGTTCCAGTAAAAAGTAAATGGCAGATGAGTAATAACGTTCTCCCGCAAATCGATCCGGCAATGTTTCTTTCGAAATAATCTCTGATGAGCGATAGGTTTCTTTATAATAGCCCCCTTCCGGATGTGGCAGGAGGGCATACTGTTCTATCAATTCTTGTACGGTATGATGCATGTACAAATATCAGTTGATCAGAATCAATTTTTGTGGTAAAGAAAAATACTCGTTTTTAATTTTTTCCAGGTTCTCTTTTTTATTGAAGAGTTCATAATACTCATCGATATTAATATTGGTATTTTCCTTGTTCACATATACAGGACCAGATACCGAGCTATTGGGTTCATTTTCAAACAAAGCTGTTCTCACCACACCATTTACCGTTGCCTCTTCATTCAACATGCATTTGTTTTTACAGATTACGTTGCCATCAATTAACCCACCAACCACTATTTCATGGCAAAGTATATCTCCACTTACCGTTGCTTTACGGTCGATGATTACCTTGTTGTTACAGAAAATAATACCCTTGAAATCGCCTTCAATACGGATGGGTGAAATGGTGCGGATGATGCCAAAATAAAAGCCTCCTGAGACCACCTGTACGGCGGGGAGCATAGGCTCTGATTTGCTTTTTTTGAGAAAAAACATAGGATCGGATATGGTTTTATGAATAATTGGACGTTTAAGATAGCCAAATTATATGGTTTCTCCACTATTCTACGCCAGTCTCTAAATGTTTACAAATAAATAATAATTTGTATCTTGACCTTTCAACAGCAGCAAACCTTAGTTTTGCAACCAGTTATCCGCTTAAAAAAAGCAAACCATGAACAAATTCAGGGAACAATTACTGCACGACCCCAATGCCGGTTTCGGTAACCAGTCTTTTCCGGAAGACAAGCAACTCATCATTACCAAGTCAACCAATGTTTCGGGTATACTCGATTCCGAGAACGATATTGTACTCGATGGCAATTTCAATGGTGTTTTGTACAGTAAAAAAACCGTTCACATTACCCCCACTGGTGTTATGACGGGTGTTATTATTTGTAATGATATAAAAGTGGAAGGTGAGTTTGAAGGTTCTGTGTATGGTTTGAGGGTTAATCTTTGTAAGGATTCGGTACTGAAAGGTAATATTCATTGTACCATCATTAATACAGAAATGAACCAGTATGTGGATGCCAACATCAAACTGATCAGCCTCGAGACTACCGCTTTTGAAAGCAGTTCTATGGATCTTTTCTCACACCTGAAAGAAGTGTTTGGCAAAAACAATAAGGATAATAATTACCTGAACATTTTCAATGAAAAAATGAACCAGGTAAAACCTTCCAATAAATTCTATCACCAGACGATATATGTGGCCCCAAATCCACCACCGGCCAATAATCCTCCTGCTGACAGTAATGTTACCGACCTTGATTCAGATGAATTCTGATTAATACATT
>DPWF01000037.1:0-120 GCA_003526435.1 Chitinophagaceae bacterium
CCTTGCGGATCGGTTGTAGGGTTTGGTATCAGCAATTCTTCTTTTCCGTAAATAAATCCTTTTCTGGTATAATTAGCCGGTGCAAAGGTTTCACTCAAATACACTGCATCTTTGGGGCAT
>DPWF01000037.1:201-6771 GCA_003526435.1 Chitinophagaceae bacterium
ATTGATTTCATATTTCGCTGCATACTTCTCTTCTCGATACAGATGTTCTTCATTAGGCAATCTTTCAGCAGCTTCCATGGTGATGGCTTCCGCAGGACAGGCCACAGCACAGAGGCCACAAGCTGTACAACGCTCACGTCCTTCTGCATCACGATTCAATACATGCAATCCACGGAACACAGGACTGAATTCTCTTTTCTGTTCCGGGTAACGAATGGTGGGCTGCTTTTTGAAAATATGGGTGAATGTGATGGCCATACCCTTCAAAATAGCAGGAATATAGAGCCGTTCCATGAAACTCATGGGTTTACGACTTACACTTTCTGCCCTGTTTGTTAATGCCTGCATATGTTATATCCCTGCGGGATGTTTAATGTTGCAAAAATATTTTTCTACCAGATTGAAACCAATATTTGTTAGTGAATGGTCAATGGTGAATCGTGAATATTATTCATCATTCACGATTAAGCCCCTGCCCTCCACAAAATCACTGCCCCGGTTATCAGCATATTAGCCAGTGCCAGTGGTATCATCGTTTTCCAACCTAAGTTCATCAACTGATCATAGCGGAAACGCGGGATGGTCCAGCGTATCCACATAAAGATGAAAATAAAGATCACAATTTTGGTGAGTAATGCTGCTACTCCTAAGATTGCGGCTATGTTTGGCGCCAATGTTGATTCATCCAGGAACGGAATATCATATCCACCAAAATAGAGGCAGGCCATTACTGCGCTGCTCATGATCATGTTTACATATTCGGCGAACAGGTAGAAACCCAGTTTCATAGATGAGTACTCCTGGTGATAACCAAAGTTCAACTCATTCTCTGCTTCCGGTAAATCAAATGGAGTACGGTTACATTCAGCAAGCGCACATACAAAGAAAATAAGGAAGCCCAATGGCTGGTAAGCAATGTTCCAGAAATTACCATCTGCCATTTGTTCGCCTACAATTGTTTTCAGGCTCAATGATCCGGATAACATCAATACAGCAATCAATGAAAGTCCCATGGCCAGTTCATAACTAATAGCCTGTGATGCGCCGCGTAATGCGGCCATGAGTGAGAACTTGTTATTGGAAGCCCATCCACCAATCATGATACCATATACACCCATACTCACTACACCAAATACATACAGGATACCAATATTGATATCCGCTATCTGTAATTCAATTTTTCTGTCGAACAACTCTACATGACTGCTCCAGGGAATTACGGCGCAGGTCATCAATGCCGCAGTCATCGCCAGTCCAGGACCAAGAATAAACAATACTTTATTTGAAGTATTGGGAATGATTTCTTCTTTCATCATGAGCTTCAGTCCATCCGCAAATGGCTGTAACAAACCAAAGGGGCCCGCCCGGTTCGGACCGGGGCGATCCTGTAATATCGCTGCCACTTTTCGTTCTGCAAAAGTGGTATATAAGGCAATACCAAGGCTGCCGAAAACAATGACTGCAATCAGTGCAAGTTTTTCTATCAATAAGGCCCAATCAAAAGCAAGTAGTGTCATTATAAAATGCAATTAGTCTTTGTTCTGATTAAATACTTGTGAATGCGCAGGACCTTCAATGAGGCTTAACTGCACTTCTGGTTTATTTACTTCACTTACTGTATGGATATCCATTAGCAAGTGAGGCTGACGCCCGTCATTTACCGCTTCAAAAGTTTCTGTTGGTATGTGTGTTCCCACTTTACCTGCATAATGTCCTTGTGAAATCACCGAATGTCTGTTGATGAGTCTTGGCCCTTCGATTACCCAATCGCTGGTTTTCTTTTTCTCGAAGCGACAGGTATTGCAGATCCATGCCGGTTTTCCATCTTCTGTATTCTCTACTTCTCCCCATTCATCTTTACGGGCCGTTACACGAAATACTTCATCGCCACGGTTCCATAATGTTACTTTACCACTACAGGTTGGGCAATCGCGATGTGCATCTACCGGTTTCAGAAACCATACACGGTTTTTGAAACGGAATGTTTTATCGGTTAATGCACCTACCGGGCAAACATCAATAACGTTTCCGATGAAATCGTTATCGAGGCTTTTTTCAATAAAGGTGGCTATTTCTGCATGGTCACCTCTATCCAGTACACCGTGTTCTCTTTTCTTTGTTAACTGATCTGCAGTGAATACACAGCGGTAACAAAGAATACAACGGGTCATGTGTAATTGTATATATGGACCCAGATCGTGTTTTTTAAATGTTCTGCGCTGGAACTCATAACGTGTTCCTTCTTTACCATGCTCATAGCTGAGATCCTGTAAATGACATTCGCCAGCCTGGTCGCAGATGGGGCAATCGAGTGGATGATTCAACAATAAAAATTCTACCACACCTGCTCTGGCATCAATCACTTTTTCACTGGTAATATTTTTTACTTCCATTCCATCCATTACCGTGGTACGGCATGATGCTACCAGTTTGGGCATAGGGCGTGGATCTTTTTCAGAACCCTTGCTTACTTCTACCAGACAGGTACGACATTTACCACCACTTCCTTCCAGTTTGCTGACCTAGCACATGGCAGGAGGTGCCACATCACCTCCGATCTTACGTGCTGCATTGAGGATGGTTGTTCCTGCAGGCACTTCAATCGTGATGTTGTCGATTGTTACTTTAAATAATGGTTGTTCAGACATAGCATTAATTCAAAAATCAAAAGTCAAAAGCCAAAAATAATTCGGCCTTAAACTATTTGGCGTTAATGATTATTGAAGCGATGATTTTTGATATTTCATCTGCTTCTTTGATCAGTTCATTTACTTTCGGTTTCGACACTTCGAGTGTGTCTCTTATTAGGCACAGCCAATATTTTGTTTCGTTTGCCGATTTCAATGCAATGTCAAAATATTTTTTCCAATCTTTCTTAGAACTTCCAGCTTTCCCTTCTACCACATTTGCTCCTATAGAAGTTCCACTTCTAACTAACTGATCAAACAAAGAACTATAAATCCTATCGTATTTACAATCTCTAACAAAGAAGATAATTTCCTTTGAAAAGAAATAACATCTATGTCGGATATTGTAAGGCTTCTCTTCTTCATTTACTTCAAAAGCATCAAATTCATCCTCCATCGTTTTGAATTTTTACTTTTGAATTTTGATTTATCCAACCGGTACATGTATCGGATCAGCATAATGCGCCAGACCATAATTCCTTCTCTGCGATTCTTCCGGATTCAATACATGCCATTCAAATTCATCTCTGAAATGACGTATGGCTGCAGCTACAGGCCATGCAGCAGCATCACCCAAAGGACAAATGGTGTTTCCTTCAATCTTGCGCTGGATATCCCATAACAGATCAATATCACTCATCTTTCCTTTACCGTATTCAATATTTTTCAGGATTTTCTCCATCCATCCTGTTCCTTCTCTGCATGGCGAGCATTGTCCGCAACTTTCATGACGATAAAAACGGGCGAGTGATAATGTATGACGTACCACGCATTGATCTTCGTCCAATACAATAAAGCCACCTGAACCCATCATGGAGCCTGTGGCAAAGCCACCGTCTGATAAACTTTCATAGTTCATATAACGGGTTTCGCCTTTAGCTGTTTTTAATAACAGGTTGGCTGGCAAAATAGGTACAGATGATCCACCCGGAATACAGGCTTTCAGTCTTTTTCCGTTGGGTATGCCTCCGCAATATTCATCACTGTAAATAAATTCTTCTACAGAGATGGTCATATCAATTTCGTACACACCGGGTTTATTGATGTTGCCACAGGCACTGATGAGTTTGGTGCCGGTTGAACGACCCACACCAATTTTAGCATACTCATCTCCACCCATATTAATAATAGGCACTACTGCAGCAAGTGTTTCCACATTATTTACCACGGTAGGTCTGTCCCAAACACCTTTTACAGCAGGGAACGGTGGTTTAATTCTTGGGTTACCTCTTTTTCCTTCGAGTGATTCTATCAATGCTGTTTCTTCACCACAGATATATGCTCCAGCTCCGCGTTGTACATGAATATTACAATCGAAACCTGTTCCTAAAATATTTTTTCCGAGGAAACCATTGTTTTTTGCCTCATTAATCGCCTGCTCAAGAATATCTACGATCCATGCATACTCTCCACGGATATAGATGTAGGTATCATTACTTCCTAAAGCATAAGATGAAACAATCAATCCTTCAATCAACAGGTGTGGAATAAATTCCATCAGGTACCTGTCTTTAAATGTACCGGGTTCACTTTCATCTGCATTACACACCAGGTGACGCGGCACCCCTTCTGGTTTGGCAATAAAACTCCATTTCATGCCTGCAGGAAAACCCGCACCACCCCGACCACGCAATCCACTCTTCTTTACCTCCTCCACAATTGCATCAGTGCTCATTTCTTTGAGTGCCTTCTCCACACTACGGTAACCGCCTTCACGACGATACACATCGAAATAGCGGATGCCTTCTACATGTGCCTTTTCTAATAATAATTTTTTACTCATATACGCTAATCCCAATGGGAGTTTGTATTTACAATCCTTTACTCAGGATAATTTCACAGCCTGTCTTGCTGCCAATATCCATTGTTTGTTTTTTTTGATCCAAGTTTGCAATACATTCAAATGCAATACGCCTTCTTTACCGGTTGCATCAAATGATCTTGCCTTCAAAACATGTCGAACAATGGCCGTCTTTCTATCTACCACAATTGAAACATCACTCATACCGAAATCTTTATAAGTGGTTGAACTTACCATGGCATTGTGTACCATTTCGGCTTTATTTTCAATCTTCCCGCTGGAATGACCATATGTTACACGCTCTCCTACTATCTGCAATAAAACAGCGCTGTCTCTGTTCATAAAAATGGCGCTGTTCAATGCTTTTATATTGTTCAGTATTTTCTTTTCTGCTTTGCCTTGTGCAATTGCAGTAAGAGAAAACAAAATGAATAATATGATGAGCCCTTTTTTCATTATTGTTTCTTCAGTTCATATTTATCTGCCAATGCACCACTGATCTTTTTACCGCTCATATCCAACTGTACTAATTTTCCTTCTGCAACAAAATACCTGTTGGGGCCTTCTTTTATACTTCCGAGGTTGATAACAAATTCACTTGCCCAGGTCCATTTACCGGTTGCAGTAAACAGGTTATCTTTTTTCCCGAGGTATTTCATTTCCCTGCTATAGGTACTGTCTGCTTTTAATTCAATGGTTGTTTCTATTCCTTCACAATCTGCGCATGGTAGAACACCTTTATATTTTCCGATTACATCGAGAGAGTTTTTGGCTGTTGCTCCTACCGGCATACGGCCTTTGTTAACGGTATCTATTGACATATCTTCCATTATAGTATCAGCAACTTTAACTGTTGTTTCCCCCGAAGTCGATGTATTCTCGCACGCGGTTACAAACATGAGGCTGATAACAAGTATGTAAATAGTTTCTCTCATTATGTTAATTCAAATTAGCTGCTGTTTTTCTGCATTCATCAATAATGGCATCTACTTTCTCTTTTGTCAGGTGTTCACGATAGTGTTTACCCAACTGCATCATTGGTGCATAGCCACATGCTCCCAAACATTCTACTGTTTTCAATGTAAACATGCCATCCTGCGTTGTTTCACCGGGTTTAATACCCAGTTTCTCGCCGATATAAGCAATGATATCATCACTTCCACGCAGCATACAAGGACCGGTCTGACAAACTTCAAACATGTATTTGCCTACAGGCTTGAGGTTATACATGCTATAGAATGTAGCCACTTCATACACTTCAATAGGTGTAATCTGCAGCAGCTCTGCCACATAATCCATTGTTTCCGAACTTAACCAACCTCCAAAACTATCTTGTGCCAGATGTAGTACCGGCAATAATGCACTCTTCTGCTTTCCTTCCGGATAGCGGGCCACCAGTCTTTTAAACTCGGTCATCTGTTCTTCTGAAAATCTTACCATAGTTCTCAAATTTGAAAATTTGAAAATTTAAAAATTTGAAAATGAGTCATTTGAACTAACACATTTTCACATTTCTACATTTTCAAATGTGCTATGCGTCGAGCTCTCCTGCGATGAGGTTTAAGCTACTCATTGTTACAATTGCATCACTTAACATACCACCTTGAATCAGTTCGGGATAGGCCTGGTAGTAAATGAAGCAGGGTCTTCTGAAATGCAGTCTGAAGGGTGTTCTGCCTCCATCACTGATCAGGTAGAATCCTAATTCGCCATTACCTCCTTCTACTGAATGATACACTTCTCCTTTAGGCATATCAACTTCTCCCATCACAATCTTGAAATGCCAGATCAGTGCTTCCATCTTGGTGTACACATCTTCTTTTTTCGGCAGGTAGTATTCAGGCACATCGGCATGATACACTTCCGCATCTGCCCCTTTGAACTCCTGAATTTTCTGGTATGCCTGTTCTATGATGTTTAAGCTTTGCCACATTTCAGCATTACGTACCAGGAAACGGTCGTAGTTATCTCCTGTGGTACCCACAGGAACTGTGAAGTTGAAATCCTGGTAGCTGCTGTATGGACTATGAACTCTTACATCATAATCAACACCTGCTGCACGCAGGTTGGGGCCGGTAAAGC
>DPWF01000074.1 GCA_003526435.1 Chitinophagaceae bacterium
TTTCGATCAATATGGTAATAAGACGGGTGAACACAGTTTTACAAACGGAGAGTTTAAAAATCTTAAGATCAACAGGGTTAATTAAAAATCATTACCTGCAGTAAAAAGAAAACAGCCCTGGGGCTGTTTTCTTTTTACTGCAGTTTCATATCGGCGATGATTCGTTTAACCTTTTCCTGCAAAGCAGCATATTGTTCATCAAAAGCAGCTTTGTCTTTCAGGGTTGTATTCACACTAAAATAAAATTTAATTTTGGGTTCAGTACCGGAAGGGCGCGCCGATATTTTACTGCCGTCTTCAGTAATAAACTGTAACACATTGCTTTTTGGCAATTCAATCTTCCAGCTTTCACCGGTAACCAGGTTTTTACCTGTCTGCAACTCATAGTCCAGCAGTTCAACCACTTTAGAACCATCGATAGTAGCGGGTGGTTGCTGGCGATAAGTTTCCATCATGGCAGCTATTTCTTTCTGCCCATTCATACCTTTTTTTGTAATGCTGATCAGGTTCTCATAATAAAACCCGTACTGCATGTACAGTTCAATCATTTTATCGAACAGTGTTCTTCCTTTGGCTTTTTCGTAGGCTGCCATTTCGCACATAAGTGCTACGGCACTTACAGCATCTTTATCGCGTATCCTGTCTCCTATCATCAAACCAAAACTTTCTTCTCCTCCTATGATATAGTTTTCTTTCCCTTCCTTTTCTTTAATCAGTTCAGCAATCCATTTAAACCCGGTTAATACATTGTAACAGGCCACATTGTTCTGCTTAGCCACCTGATTAATCATTTGTGTGGTTACAATGGTGGAGATAACCATATCATTCGGAGCGGCTATACCTTTTGCCTTTCTGGCTTCAATCATGTAAGCAAATGCGAGTACGGCTGTCTGGTTACCATTCATCAATACCCACTCTCCTTTATGGTTTTTTACACCGATTCCCACTCGGTCGGCATCCGGGTCAGTTCCTAATAAAATATCCGCATCAAGTTCTTTGGCTTTTCGCAAACCAATACTCATGGTTTCACTTTCTTCAGGATTGGGATATACCACTGTCGGAAAATTACCATCGGGAATGGATTGTTCTTCCACAACGGTAACATTGGTAAACCCAAAGGTTTTCAATACCTGTGGCACCATCGTTATACCAGTTCCATGAATGGGCGTATACACAATTTTAAGATCGTGCTGCTGTGCAATTACATCAGGATAAACACTCAGTTCTTTCACCATGTTGATGTAGGCCTCATCCATTTCAGCACCAAGCAATGTAATATTCGCTTCTCCTCCTTCCCATTTCACCTCATCTACACTGGTAATGGCTTCCACTTCTTTGATTACATTTTTATCATGCGGAGGCACCAATTGTCCACCATCGTTCCAGTAGGCCTTATACCCATTGTATTCTTTTGGATTGTGTGAAGCCGTACATACCACCCCACCCTCACAACCCAGGTGTCTGATGGCATAACTCAGTTCGGGTGTTGGTCTCAACGCTTCAAACAGAAATACTTTTATGCCATTGGCTGCAAAAACATTGGCCGTGGTTTCTGCCAGAAAACGGCTGTTATTACGGCTGTCGTGACCAATCGCCACTTTTATCTCTTTATCAGCATATGTTTTTTTCAGGTAATTGGCGAAACCCTGTGTAGCCATACCGATGGTATATTTATTCACCCTGTTGGTTCCTATTCCCATGATACCACGTAAACCACCGGTTCCAAATTCGAGGTTTCTGTAAAATGCATCGGCCAGTTCATCGGGCTGGGTTGCCTGCATGTTGCGGATAGCATCTTTTGTAGCCGTATCATAATTTCCGTTGAGCCAGCTATTCACTTTTTCCAGTATGGCAGCATCCATAATTGATAGATTTTATAATTGCTTTGGTTGAATATAACAAGTTTAGGGATTTTTTATTCATTTTCCCTGCAGCCTGGTGTACAATAAAACTATTCTATGAAATATATGCCCCTTCAATCTGGCCGTCTTTCACTTCCACCTGTATATGATCCTGGATCGTGGTGGCTACCGATAGTCCTACAAAATCAGGCTTTACCGGAAAGAGCTTGTGCATCCGTTCGACCAATACCAGCGTCTGAATGGTTTTAGGATGAAATTGCAGCAAAGGTTTTAATGCATACAGAAGGGTTTTACCACTGTTGGTTACATCGTCAGCAATAACCACATGAAGGCCATTTAAATCGGCGGATGTACTGATTGCAACTTCACGTGGCATCGATTTGTCGAGTGTCAGAGAAGCAGTTTGTATATCATTTGAAATATACTGCCGGAGACAGGTTGCAATCTGTTCAGCAATCACAGTACCACTGTTGCGGATACCTAATATCAAAACAGGTGTCAGATCTCCGTTCAGTTGTTCAGCCAGTTCAAGGGCCATCCGGTGCAATTTCCGGGCAGATGCCGTTTTATCGAGGATATAATTACGTTCAGACATGAATCGGGTTTATACATCAAATGTAACAACAATAAAAGCATTCAACAATCATCAGGGCAAACAGGCAAAACTGTTATCTTAGCGTTATCAAGCCTTGCTTATGCAGTATATCCAGCAAATTTTGTTCGTTGCAGTTTCTGTGGTATCCATCTGGTTGTTTGCACGAAAAATCGGCGAAATACGCCGAAACATCCTTTTAGGAAAAGATGAAAACCTGAGCGATAACCCTTCCCTACGTTGGAAAAATCTTCTGTTACTGGCATTCGGACAAAAAAAGATGTTTTCGAACCCGCTCGTGGCCATCATGCACTTTGTTATTTACGCCGGATTTATCATCATTAACCTTGAAGTATTAGAAATTGTACTGGATGGGATATTCGGTAGTCACCGTTTATTTGCACAGCCACTGGGTGCTTTATACAACTGGCTGATCAATGCTTTTGAATTTCTGGCTGCTGGTGTATTACTGGTTTGTATCATCTTTCTCTGCCGCAGAAATATTATCAAACTAAAACGTTTTATCAACAAGGATTTGAATGGCTGGCCCCGTTCTGATGCCAATTATATTCTTTTCACAGAGATTATTCTGATGAGCCTGTTTCTTACCATGAATGCTACAGACCTGGTTTTACAGGAAAGAGGCAATAGCCATTACCCTGCTACAGGACAATTGTATCTTTCAGGTATACTCAGTGCCGCATTCAGTGGTTTGAGCGATGGAACACTTGTTATTATTGAACGTACCTGCTGGTGGTTACATATTGTGGGCATTTTTGCATTCCTCAATTACCTGCCCTATTCCAAGCACCTGCATATCATGCTGGCTTTCCCCAATGCCTATTATGCCAGGCTGGAAGTACAGGGCAAGATGAAAAATATGCCCAGTGTACAGAACGAAGTACTGTATGCCATGCAGCCTGAACTGGCACCAACAGATGCTGCTCCACCCGCCCGTTTCGGAGCCAAAGATATTTTTGATCTGAGCTGGAAAAACCTAATGGATGCATATAGCTGTACAGAATGCGGACGCTGTACTGCCGCCTGTCCTGCCAACACAACAGGTAAATTATTAAGTCCAAGGAAAATCATGATGGCCACACGCGACCGTATGGAAGATGTGGGTAAGAATATCAATGCCAACAAACAATTTGTAGACGATAGTAAATCATTATTACATGATTATATTTCCGTGGAAGAGCTTCGTGCATGCACCACCTGTAATGCCTGTGTGGAAGAATGTCCGGTAAGTATTTCTCCATTGGAGATTATTATTGAATTACGCCGTTCACTGATCATGGAAGAAAGCAATGCGCCCCAGGAATGGAACGGTATGTTCAGCAACACAGAAAATAATTTTGCTCCCTGGAAATTTTCACCCGATGAAAGAGACCAGTGGGCAAGGAGTTAAATAATAAGTAAGGAATAAAAAACAGGGAACAAGAGACAAGGAAGAGGAAACAAGAAGCAAGAGATAAGAGACAAGAAATCAGGAAGTGAGGGCTTATAATTGTTTCTATTCTCTCCTCACCTTTCATATCCCTTCTTCCTTTTTTCCTGCTCCTTGCTTCCTGTTTCTTATTACTTATTTCATCTTTCATGTTTCAACAAAATTGCCATGACGCTTTCTCCTTTCCCTTTTTCAATTACTGATTTTAATGATGTTACGCCTGAACTTCATCAGGGTATAACCGGTTTTGCAGAGTGGAGGATTATCAGGAGAGATGATATTCGTATCAGACTGGTTATTTATTCACCTGAATACCTGGCCGATCACTGGTGCAGTAAAGGACATATCATTTTTTGTGCAGAAGGAGAAATGGAAACC
>DPWF01000183.1 GCA_003526435.1 Chitinophagaceae bacterium
AGAGAATTTTTTGAACCGATCTGAATCTGCAGCAAATAAATCGCGCATATGTCTGCGGTTCATTTCTTCTTCATAATGTTTCTGCAACAGGAACCATGCCTGGGTATTCGTAGGGTTGATCTTCGGTAACATTTGCTTGCTTGCTCTTTTTATTTCGTTTAATCCTGGCTTATACTACAACCGTTCTAAAGGGCTTTCAAAACATTTACGGTATCCTGAATTTTGGCAGGAGTAATATCCAAATACACCACGAGCCTGATCTGTGTAGGAGATATGGCTATGGCAAGGATATTGGATCGCTGGAGGATAGTCACCAGATCGGGGGCAGTGAAGCGTCCCTTCACCTCAAAAATAATGATATTGGTTTCAACCGGGAGAATTTCTCCTACAAAATCTTTCTCTTTTAATGCCTGAGCCAGTATTTGCGCATGTTCATGGTCTTCTTTCAGTCTGGCTACCTGATGCTCCAAAGCATATAAACCTGCTGCGGCTATATAACCAGCCTGTCTCATACCACCACCAAATACCTTGCGGTAACGTCTGGCTTTCCTGATGAAATCGCCCGGACCTACCAACACACTTCCAACCGGTGCTCCCAAACCCTTGCTCAAGCAAATGGAAATGGTATCAAATACTTCACCATACTGTTTACAGGTTTCGTTTTTAGCCACCAATGCATTGAATAAACGTGCACCATCAAGATGCAGTTTCAGGTGATGTTTTATACAAATTTCTTTAATAGATAGTAGATCACTAAACGCATAACAACTGCCGCCACCTCTGTTGGCTGTATTCTCCAACGACACCAATGTGCTGGCAGGTTTGTGTACATCATCGGGATTGATAGCCGAGACTACCTGATCAGCAGTAATCCTTCCACGGTCACCCTGTAACAACCTTACAGAGCATCCCGAATTAAAAGCAATACCACCTCCTTCATACTGATATACATGTGAAAGATGGTCACAAATTACTTCATCACCGGGTTGTGTATGACATTTGATGGCAATCTGATTGGTCATGGTGCCACTCGGACAAAACAATGCAGCTTCTTTATCAAAAAGTGCGGCTGATAATTTTTCCAGTTGGTTAACGGTAGGGTCTTCATAAAAAACATCATCTCCCACCGGGGCTGAAAACATTGCCTGTAACATTGCAGGAGTAGGCTTGGTAACAGTGTCACTTCGAAAATCGATCATAGGTCTCAAAGATAAGGTCTTGAATATTGAGGGCTGAAATTGATTGCTCCGTTCATCCAATTTATGGCATAAAAAGAAAAATAATGTTACAACTGTGAATTTTTCCTGTTTAACTTTACAGGCTTATTGTACAAAAAATATTAATTTTTGTACAACTGTTGTACCCCTGTGCTTCTGATAAACCACCGGTTGCTAGATCGCCATACCTGAAAAGCGAAAAGAAAAAATTATGATGTTATTTACCCGTTCCTGGTACAGGATCAGCGCTACATATACTTTTATACTGCTGAGTTTTTACTGTGCCGCACAAGCAAATACCGATAGCAGCGTTTTACGCAATGCTTCTCTTGATCAGGTTATTCAGTATGCATTACAACACCAGCCTGCACTAAAACAATCTGTTATTGATGAGCAGATCGTTGAAACCACACTGAGAAATAAACTCTCTGCATGGTACCCTCAGTTGAATTTCAACTACAGCCTGCAGCACAATTTCCAGGTGCCCACCAATATCATTGGAGGCAATCCAATCCGGCTCGGTGTAAATAATACGTCAAATGCTCAATTGGCTTTTTCACAGAATATTTTTAACCGTGATGCACTACTGGCTAACAGGAGTAAAGATGATGTACGAACGCAGGCCCGCCAAAATACAGGCATTAATAAAGTAGAAGTGGTAAGTAATGTATCCAAAGCATTTTATGATGTGTTGGCCACCATACAACAGATTAAAGTAGCAGATGAAAATATCATCCGGATTCAGAACAGTCTGAAAGTGGCTACCAGTCAATACAAAGCCGGTATTGCCGACAAAACGGATTATAAACGTGCCACTATTTTATTGAACAATACCAAAGCTACAAGAGCTTCCAGTCAATCGGTACTCGATGCCAAAATGAGTTACCTCAAAAACCTGATGGGTTATCCGGACAGCATTGCGCTGCATATCAGCTATGATAGTCTGCTGCTGGAAAAAGAAATCGGGCTCGATACCATTCAACAACCTGATGTCAGTAAAAGACCTGAGTTTGGTTTTCTGCAGACACAACAGAAATTACTGAATGCCAGTTTACAATATGAAAAATGGGCATTCCTGCCACAAGTGAGTCTGAATGGCGCATATAATTTCAATTACCAGAACAATCAGTTTGGAAAATTATACAGTAATANNTTTCCCAGTTCTTTTGCGGCACTCACACTTTCGTTTCCCATAACACAGGGAGGGAAAAGAAAAGCCAATATTGACCAGGTGAACTGGCAGATCAAAAGAAATGCCTTAGACATACTTCAGTTTGGTCAAACAGTAAATACACAATATGCACAGGCGCTGGCTGCGTATAAAAGCAGTTACAGTAATTACCTGGCGCTGAAAGATAATCTTGAACTGGCCAAAGAAGTGTATGGGGTGATTGATCTTCAGTATAAAGCAGGTGTAAAAACCTATCTCGAAGTGATTACCGCAGAAACTGACTTGAGAACTTCCCAGATCAATTATTACAATGCGCTTTATCTGGTATTAGCCAGTAAGGTGGATGTGAGACGTGCATTGGGACAAATCAACTATTAATTCATTATTCAACTTCATACTATGTTTTCCAGTTACAGATTATATTTCATCGTTTTAACAGCATTGGGTTTTGCAAGTGCGTGTAGTAATCAGCAACCTGCAACACCGGCTGGGCCGCCACCGGCAGTTGCAGTAACGATTGATACAGTTGAACAAACAGCAGCCGTGTATCATGATGAGTATCCCGGTACTGTGGTAGCATTGAACCAGACCGATATCAGGGCACAGGTAAGTGGTTATATTACCGGTATCTATTTTCGTGATGGAGATAAGGTGCAAAAAGGACAAAAACTTTATTCGATAGATGCGCAGGTGTACAATGCCAATTACCAGCAGGCGCAGGCTAATTTAGAGGTACAGGAAACGAATCTTTTAAAAGCGCAGAAAGATGCCGACCGTTATCATGAACTGGATAAAAATGATGCAATTGCCAAACAACAGGTTGATTATGCCGATGCAGCACTGGCCGCAGCAAAAAAACAGGTAGAAGCAGCTAAAGCAGCATTAAGCAGTGTAAAAAGCAGTGTAAATTTTGCTACTATCTATGCGCCTTTCTCCGGCACCATTGGCATTTCGCAGGTGAAGGAAGGAACAGCAGTTGTTGCAGGACAAACAGTGCTGAATACTATATCAACCAATGATCCGATTGCAGTAGATTTTGAAGTGAATCAGCAGGATCTGTATCGCTTCACACAATTGCAGCAAAAGCCGGGCACCGATTCTACGTTTACACTTGCTTTTGGAACTGATATCTATCCTTTCCCTGGAAAGATCAGCCTGATCGACAGAGCCGTGAATCCACAAACTGGTACCATCAAAACCAGGCTGAGTTTTAATAATGGAAAAGATATGCTGAAGCCGGGTATGACCACATTGGTGCGGGTATTGAATAAGCAAAATACGGCAGCAGTTATCATTCCTTATAAAGCGGTGACTGAGCAACTGGGTGAGTTCTTTGTATATGTGGTAACAGATAGTAGTACCGTGAACCAACGTAAACTGAAACTCAGTAAACAAATCGGCAAAAATATTATTGTAACAGATGGTCTTGCAGCGGGGGAGAAGATTGCAGTGGAAGGTGTACAGAACCTGCGTGAAGGTGCGAAAATTGTCCTGCCTGTTAAACAATAAGCATATCCTTTAAAACAAAAAGAATGATCGCAGATATATTTATAAAAAGACCGGTTACTGCTATTGTGGTATCTATTGTAATTGTGTTGGTGGGACTTATCTCGCTCAGTACATTACCGGTGGCCCAGTATCCGGATATTACACCACCTACAGTTGCCATCAGTGGAAACTATTTTGGTGCCGATGCACAAACAGTAGAGCAAACTACGACCACTGCCATAGAATCGCAGGTGAATGGTACGCCGGGTATGACTTTCATTAACAGCAACAGTACCGGTAGCGGACAAAGCAGTATCACTGTTACTTTTGATGTTGGTACCAACATAGATCTCGCCACACTTGATGTGCAAAATCGTGTAGCCGTAGCAGAACCTGGTTTGCCGGATGCGGTAAAACGTCTGGGTATAACAACGCGGAAGAGAAACCCGAGTATCATGATTGCGCTGGCATTGTATTCGCCCAATGGCACACATGATGCATTGTTTCTGGGCAACTATGCCAATATATACCTGAAAGATGCTTTATTACGTGTAAAAGGCGTGGGCGATATTGTAGCGCGTGCCGATGATTTTGGTATGCGTATCTGGCTCGATCCGCAAAAGCTG
>DPWF01000393.1 GCA_003526435.1 Chitinophagaceae bacterium
ACATACCAGATGGTTTCATCATCACTGGGGTCAATAGCAGTCTGCGTATAGTCTTCCCAGCGAAGGGTATTGGTTTGTGGTGCTTCACCATTTACCAGTACCACTTCATTTAATGTTAACTGCCCCAATGGATCTCCAAAATGACGGCCTGCAAAACGTTGACCCGGATAATCTGATTTACCTCCAAAAGAATAACCAATACCAATATTTCCCTTTCCATCAATAGCCGGACTGGCCATCCAGCGGTAATTTGTATCGGGGGCATAAGTACTTTGCTGGTATAATTGCAGACTACGGTCTTTATTCACTAAAAATTCGTACCAACGAACACCACCTCCGCCTGCTGAGGTATTTACAGAATGAACACCCACAACCGATTCGCGATTGCCCATTCTGCGATATACAAGCCGGGCCATCAGTTTATCACCTTGCGAATCGAGACGTTGATCGGTATCGGGTTGAGGAACAGTTTTGGTGAGCTGGCCCCCTCCAAGGTATTCATATGGCGCTACCTCCATTTTTACCGGACCTTCCAGACGGGTTTTGGAAAAATCTTTCCAGTCTACATAAAATTTCCAGGCATAAATGCCATCATCACCCAATACTTTCTTCAGTTGCGAACCACCTGCTGCCAGCATAATACTGGGTGCTCCTGCGGGGGGTAACTGTTTCCCATCAAGATCTGCATTGATGATAAAGTTTACATCTTTAATGATAAAAGATTGTTCTTTCGCATCTTCCCCTTTCAGCATTTTACTCCGGTCAACTACATAAGCATGTTTTTCAATGACATCATCACCGGTACTGGTAGTGGTATAATAACCATCGGGCCATACGGTTGGACGTGGGTAATCAGGAAACAAATCACGCTCAAATTCATAACGGTAATAAGTTCCCATCGGGTCTGGAGAGGTGCTGATGGCATAACACATGCAGTATGTGCCTTTGTCAGGTGGTCTCGGTCCTGCCGGACGCTGTGCAGGAAGAGTATTATTTGCAGGGGCAGCAGCAGGTGCTGGTGGTTGATAAAGCAATGCTGCCTGTCCGGGTTGTGGCAATATTTTCTTTGTGCCCGTAGCAGTGTCAATATTTCTTGAAATGCCTTTGCGGAAAGTAGGCATAACAATCAGCCATCTGTCGGCCAGTTGATCATAACGCACCACAGCGTCTCCATTATTGATTTGTTCGCAGGGGCCACCAAAACCACGAAATACATTTTTGGTTTCAACCGGACCATACAATACCTGACCTGATTCAGGATATTTTTTTCCTTTTTTGGTGAAGATGGCCATGCGTGAGTTAACAGTTTGCACCACATGATCTAATCCTACCGCCAGCGAATTATCAGAGGGGTTGCGCATTACAGCGGTACCCTGTGGTCCGGTAAAACTTTCACCCAACCCGTCAAAACTGGTCACCAGTAAAGGAGCGGTCTTGTTGCCAAAGCGGGTTTGCTCAATCGCAATGGCTTTTCGATCCAATGTTCTTTTCCCGGAAACAGGGGTATTTAACCCAGATTTATTTTCAGGTTCATGTTGCACCTGACCTGCTTCTCTATAAAGCTGGTTAAATGGTTTTGATACATCATGCTTAACAGCCTGACTGGTTTTAACAATGCTGGCAGAAGGTGTTTGCTGTGCGTATAAACAAGAACAGCCAATCATTCCTGCAAACAAAAATGAAACTTTCATATTGGTGAGATATAAGGGTGAAAGAAGGTAACCAGCATCACACGCCAATTACTTGTTGAAACTAAAAACTGTAATCTGGGAGGGGTTCTTATTTTTTGTTGGTTATTTCTCTGTTTTTAACTGACATAGTCTTCTAAAAAAACTATATTCGACTCACCAAAATGTCAGCCAATGAAATCGCAGCCCATTTCGGAAATGAGCACCGAAAATCTCAAGAAAAATTATAAGGCCATGAAACTGGCTACCGGTATTTTAGCGGGCTTCTTTATTGTAATGCTGGCATCAGGTGTATATATAACCTTCACCAAAGGTTTCGGTACAATCTCTATTTTACCTCTTGTCTTTCTACCCGTCTTTATCGGTAATATCACCAACCTGAAAAAGATAAAAACAGAACTCATCACCCGTGGTGAAATAATAAAGTAGTAAGTAAATCAGGGAAAACAAGAGACAAGAAACAAGAAATCAGGGTTTGCATTTTCAAATTTTCAAATTCCTATATGGGAGACCTTCAAATTAAAAAACAACCCAAACAATACGATGCAGTTATCGTAGGCTCGGGAGCAGGTGGCGGAATGGCCGCATATGTACTGGCCAATGCCGGGCTTAAAGTTTGCTTGCTTGAAGCAGGTGCCGATTACGATCCTGCCAAACATTCCTCTCAACTTAAAAATCCATGGGAGTCGCCCCGCAGGGGAGCGAGTACCAAGTATCGCCCCTTTGGTGATTTCGATGGCTGTTTCTGGGGATGGGAAATTGATGGAGAACCTTATACCATGGCAGAAGGCAGTGATAAATGGGACTGGTGGCGTGCCCGTATGATTGGTGGACGTACCAATCACTGGGGA
>DPWF01000178.1:0-376 GCA_003526435.1 Chitinophagaceae bacterium
CCATAACAACTTTTAACCTCAAAATCGCTTCCGAGGATCTTTTCAATTGTTTTGGCCTTTGCCGGTGACTCAACTATCAATAAATTCTTTGCCATCTACCGTTTATATGCTGTTTTAAACAGCTTTTTGATTGCTTTTCAAGTCATTTTTTCATCGCATTCATACATATATATATGCGTCAAAAAAATGGTATGCTACCCTGCAATATTAGGCGAAACCATTAAAACACAAAAAATGTTGACAGATTAAGGAATAATTACTCCGTATTTTTTCCTGCTGTTGATCGGAGAAACCAGAGCTGTTGAACTATTAGTTAAGCATTGAAAATGAGTCGTTTACAAGCTATTTACGCCCTCCGGCAGCCTCAAGTATTTTT
>DPWF01000178.1:406-2596 GCA_003526435.1 Chitinophagaceae bacterium
GATTACCTGTTTATCGCGGTATATTTTATTATGCCCAAGTCCTTCTGTAATCCTGAACTGAATATGTGGCAATTGCATCGATTGAACGGGAATGGTATCATTATAGGGGCAGATACGGTCGCCCTGGTCATGAACCCAAAGTATGGGTAACTGTACTGACTGAACCACTCTTTTAATGGAAAAATGATCTGTGGGTTTACCCGTCATTTCCATAATCAATTGTTCAAATTCAGTCTGTACAGGTTCCTTTATCCGGAACATAGAATAAAAACCTGCTACAGCCGATCTTGTTTCAGTGGCAGGGGCAATCAATACCAATTTTCTATTAACAGATTGATCTATTTGTTCAATAAGAAGCGAAGTGGCCAATCCTCCCAGCGAATGGGCAATAAATCCGTTGATTGGCCCGAATTTTTGTTCAACAGCCTGTAAAAAACGCATGTAAATAAGGGCATTGATCATTTTACCCTCACTCAGTCCATGCGCAGGGGCATCAAATGCCAGTATGTCAAAACCTTCTTTTAATAATGGCTGGATATATTTTTCAAATTTGTAACTATAGCTGCTGAATCCATGAACAATGAGCACTTTTTGTCCATTGGGCTCATCGGGTGTCCATTGAAATCCTTTTGTGTGCAAGCCTTCAAAAAACAGCGAGTGTTTGGTGGCTTTATGAAAAATAACTGGCTCCTTTTGTTTTACCCCTCTGCTGTATGGCGTACAAAACACCCGGAAAGCCTGTTCTGCAGCTTTTCTGGGCGATACCATGGCGATGGTACGAAGTTTTGTTTTGTAATAACCAATCACAACTCTTTGTGCTAATTTCATCTTCATAATATAAAGATATGGACGTAGTACTGATAGGAGCAGGTAATGTAGCACATGTATTGGGGCGAACACTAAAACAGGCGGGGCATCGTATCGTATCAGTATGGAACAGGGATCAACAGAAGGCAGGTCAACTGGCGCAGGAACTGATGGCCACTGTGGTTGAAAAGCCGGAGCAATTACCACAGGATGCAGACCTGTATATATTGGCAGTAAGTGATTATGCGATCAGTGAACTGGTTGGTTCTTTCAACATTAATAAGGGTATTCTTATTCACAATGCAGGAACAGTGGCGATTGATGTACTTGCACCCGCAGCTAAAAAGTATGGGGTATTATGGCCCATGAAAATGATCAGAACTTCGATGACAACGCTTGGCGATTGTACCATCGTTGTAGATGGTAATGATGATGATACAAGACATCAGTTAGAGCAACTGGCCGGCCAGTTATCAGCCCGGGTAACACAGGCCGATGATGCAACACGACAAAAAATGCACCTGGTGGCGGCCATCAGTTCCAATTTTACCAATCATATGTACCACCAGGCCGCAGACTACTGTAAAAATATGGGCATAGATTTTTCCCTTTTTTATCCGCTTATTGAATCAGCCGCCATACAGATTCAGACAGCTTACCCGGGTGATGTACAGGCTGGGCCTGCTTTCAGGGGTGATAACGCAACCATTGAACGTCACAGGGCATTATTAACAGGTAACCCAGGGCTTTTACGGCTTTATGATGAAGTGACCCTGAGTATCCGTGAAAAATTTGCCCGGTAAGCCGTTTTCCACAAAATTCCTCATTCCGATGCTAAAACCCTGAATAGATGACGGGAAAGAGACGGTTTTGAAATAC
Organism: Chitinophagaceae bacterium; assembly: GCA_003526435.1. Taxonomy (GTDB): domain Bacteria; phylum Bacteroidota; class Bacteroidia; order Chitinophagales; family Chitinophagaceae; genus Sediminibacterium. The sequence goes on from DPWF01000178.1 coordinate 2,093, forward strand.
TTTTGCACTCCAAACGGAACCGATATGTACACGATTAAAGTAAAGTTTGAACAGAAAGGAATGGAACCGGTTACTTTAACCGCAGTTGAACCCGACCAGAGTTTACTGGAAGTTTGTTTAGACAATGGAATAGAATTACACCATAACTGTGGTGCTGTTTGTGCCTGCAGTACCTGTCACCTGTATGTAGAAAAGGGAATGGATCACCTGGAAGAACTGAGTGATAAAGAAGAAGATTTTATTGACCGTGCCATTAACCCAAGACTCAATTCAAGACTAGGCTGTCAGTGTGTATTGCAGGACGGAGAGGGTGAAGTAGAAGTGACATTACCCGATCAGACACAGTTTTTGGGAGAATAGATAATTTAAAAATTCGGGAATTTGAAAATTTGAAAATGACGAACGCTTGTATCAGAAAGTTCATTTTCAGTTTCAAACAGTATTTGTAAAACAAATACCTCTTTCCCCCATTTTCAAATTTCCAAATTTTCAAATTTTCAAATT
>DPWF01000366.1 GCA_003526435.1 Chitinophagaceae bacterium
ATCTGAACGTTGCTGCAATTTCAATTTCTCATGTTTGTGCCGAAGTACTAAAATGAGAATAATAAAAGCAGCCATTAAACTCAATAATAAAATCCCCCATTTTAGTAAACGCAGTTGCGCACGTTGGCGTTCTTCCTCAACGTTTTTTTTAAAGGAAAACAACTGGCCCCTGAACTGTTCAGATAATAATGAATCCTGCAGCGACACATATCGCCTGTAGTAAAAAAAAGCTCGTGCACTATCGTTTCGCTTAACATAAATATCTGATAAAAGCAGGCTTGCGTTTTTAATGTTCGATCGCCCCTCTCTTTCTGTTGCCAGATTAAATGCACTTTTGGCCATTAATAATGCAGAATCCAACTGTCCTCTTGCCAAATATATTTTACCCAATCCGATCATAGTAGGCGCAAGGATGGGCACGTCTCCTACTTCTACAGCACCCGGGTACACATCGTGCAAAAATTTATAGGCCGTATCAAGTTTCCCTTGTAACAAATAACATTGGCCAATACGCAGGTAAATATTTCTTCGGGCAGGATGACCGGGTAAGGCCAGATTATAGTGATATAGAGCCATACTGAATGCTTTTCTCCCTGCATAGAGTAGCCCCATCTGCCTGTGTAACTCCCTGTAAGGATACCCCGTACGCATAGGATTGAGATTATCTGCCTGTTTGTAATACGCCATAGCAGTTGCAGAATCTCCAATAGTATTATAAAGCGCACCCAATTGTACCAGTGAAAGAACCTTGTTTTGTCTGTCGTCTCCTTTAAGTGCCAGGTTTACAGCTTCAGTTACCGTTTCAAAAGCTTTGGCATAGTTTCCTGTTTCATCATATAAATTACTGATGATCCGCAAAGCTGATGACATTTCCCAGTTAGTGGCTCTTCCTTTACGTAAATAGTAAATAGCTTTTTCGAGAGAGTCAACCGCTCCCTGAAACCGGCTCATATACCACAATGACTGTCCACTACCCGACAAGCTTACACCCAACAGAATATCATCATTCATCTTTTTTGCATAATGAATAGCTGTATCGAATTGTTCAAAAGCCAGTTCAGGTTTAAACCTGTAAAGGAAATCATATCCCAGATTCTTTGCCTGAATACATTTTTCACGATTCTGTAATGCTGTTTGCGCCAATAAAGGAGAACAGAACAGCAAATACAACACGATAAAGCAAAACTTATGCAACATATATGAGAGCACTTGAATAGCTAAGCTATACATATATCGGTTAGATTGCTACTATGGATGAGCCATTGGTAGGTTTGAGTGAGTTACCGGGAAAAGATTTATTTTACTTATGTTATATCCAGATAGTTGAGACAAGGCTGTATTGATCAAAAAGCCCGGCTCATATGAAAACAGAAGATCACAAATAACTGTTTAAGCATTACTTCCTCCCAACTCACACTTTACGACTTGCTATCTTTCCTAATGCCAGACTATTACTAAAATTTCCAGCCATACCCTACTCTAAAAACCTGCGACTCAAGATAATCGGTACTGTTATAGGTAAATCCATTGCCTCTGATTTGTCTTTTAATACGCAGGGTTCCTAACACATCGGTAGCATTTACAAACCATTCTCTTTTACCCTGCTGAACAAGTTTTTTAAACCCGAAATCAATGGAAAACCTTGATTCAATTTTTCCCTGTGGCAGGAGATCTGGTGCCAGGTATACAACTGATAATTGAAGGTCAGCAGAACGAGGAAGCCTGATCGTATTATTCAATTTCAGGTTACCCGAGGTAATATTTTCTTCAGAAGCAGAATACACGGTAGGTACCGGATATTTATTCTGCACAGTAAATGCCCGAATGGTATTGCGATAGATCGTTACACCCAGGTTACTTGTCCATTTTTTACTAAACTCCTGTTGCCATACTGTTTCAATACCTGTAGCTACGCTCTTGCCCGCATTCTGGAAAATATTATAAATAAGCGTATTACCCGGAACAATGGTTGCTATCCTTGTAATGGTTTCATCTGTAATTTTATGATATACCGATGTGTATAAACTACCCTTGTTCCAATTATTCCGATATCCAATTTCAAAACTATTGGTGAATTGCGGTCGTAATGTAGGATTACCCACTTTCAGCAATTCAGGTTCGTCATATTTGGGGAAGATGCGTATATCCACTTCATTGGGTCTGTCTACCCGCCTGTTATAAAAAAAGGATATTTTATTTTTTGCATCAAATTTATAAGCCAGCCTGATATTTGGAAAAGGTTGTGCATAATCATACCCATCGCTTGTATATGTGTTATGATCAGGATTCACTTCATACTCAACTTTTACATATTCCAATCTAATACCGGCTTCCAGCTCAACCTTGTTACTTTCATATACATAGTTACTATATAAAGCAGGTATAATTTCCCGATAAGTTGCCCATCCTCCGGCGTTAGGATCAATGGGCGAATTAAGTCCAGGAAAAAAAAGCATATTGGTTGGTATTGATCGATACCGAATCCTACCTCCCGTTTCAATCCTTCCGTGTCGT
>DPWF01000191.1:0-6127 GCA_003526435.1 Chitinophagaceae bacterium
GCAGCAGCAGTTGTATCAGCAGCAGCTTCTTTGTTTTCACCTGATTTGCAAGCAACAAATGATGCACCCAGCATCAGAACGAATAATAATTTTTTCATTGTGTGGTTTTTTTGAGTGATTTTGATGTTAATACCATCATATAACAAAAGGTAACCCGCCCCATCAAGTTTTTTTTCAAAAAAAGTTTTCGCTGTATTTTGGGTTACTTTTACCCCCCTCAACGTATTAAAAGAGCATTAGTGAAAGCCGATAGCAACGAACAAGCATTACTGAAAGGACTGGCTAACAATGATTCCAGGGCTATTGAGACCATCTACAAAGAGAATTTCAATACCATACAGGCTTTTATACTAAACAACAACGGTTCTTACGACGACGCCAGGGATATTTTTCAGGAAGCAATGATTGCGCTGTACGAAAAAGCACAAAGCGAATCATTTGTCTTAACCTGTCAAATTAAAACCTATGTATATTCCATATGCAGGCGTTTATGGCTTAAAAGATTACAACAACTGGGAAGATATACTAACCAGGTGGACAGCCTGGAAGAGACTGTGCCGGTGGAAGAAGACCTCGACAACCATGAAAAACGAAACGCCGCTTTCGCCATCATGGATCGGGCGATGAATAGCCTGGGTGAGCCCTGTAAAAGTTTACTCGAAGGCTATTACCTGAAGAAACTGGGAATGCAGGAACTGGCATCGGAATTTGGTTATACCAATGCCGACAATGCCAAAAACCAGAAGTATAAATGTCTGATGCGATTGAAGAAACTCTTCTTCGCACAATATAATATCGGAGAGTAAGTACCATGGATGATATTTTATTACTAGAAGCCATCGAAAGATACCTCAACAACGACATGAGCGTTGAGGAGCGTACCTATTTCGAGAACCTGCGCAAGAATACCCCTGAAATAGACCAGATGGTAGTGGAGCATAATATGTTCCTGCACCAGATGGATATGTATGCGGCCCACCGCAACCTGCGTCATGGTATACATGATGCACACCAGCGTTTACTGGAAAGAGGTGATATTAATGAAGGTGCTGAAATCAGCACCCGTGGCCGTGTGATTCAGTTATGGCATAAATACAAACGTGTTACAGCCATTGCTGCCGGTGTAGGTGGTATCATCGCCTTATTCATCAGTGGTATGGTGATGTATTTTGCGCCTGCTGTGAATGGTAACCAGTTACAGCAACTGAGCAATGATATTGCCGCCATTAAAAAGAAACAACAGGTACAGGGTAACCTCATCAACGAAGTAAAAAGCAAATTACCCGAAGGTGTACGTTTTGTAAGTGGTGGTTCAGGTTTTCTCATCGATCCGAAAGGATTTATCATCACCAATGCACACGTATTAAAAGGTTCAGGTGCCATTGTGGTAAATAGCAAGGGACAGGAATTCAATGCCGATATTGTTCACATAGACCAGGAAAAAGACCTGGCCATCCTGAAAGTAACCGACAAAGAATTTATTCCCCGCAAAAGTCTGCCTTACAGTATCCGTAAAAGCAGTTCCGATCTGGGTGAAGAAATCTATACCCTTGGTTATCCGCGCAGCGAAATCGTTTATGGCATGGGTTACCTGAGTGCCCGCAGCGGTTTCGACGGCGATTCACTCTCCTACCAGTTACAGATGAGTGCCAACCCCGGTAATTCCGGCGCACCGGTACTGAATAATAATGGTGAGATCATTGGCGTACTGAGTACCAGACAATCTTCTGCAGAAGGTGTGGTATTTGCCGTGAAGTCTAGAAATATCTTCCATATGGTAGATGCTTTCAGAAAAATAGATACAGCCTCAGAAAAAATAAAACTCCCTACTAAATCGAATATCAGAAGCTCACAACGCAAACAGCAGATAGCTGAAGTGGAAGATTGTGTGTTTTATGTGAAAGCATTTGCAAAATAATATCGACAGTTGGTTTGGTTTAAATAAAGAAGAGACCTCGCATTTTGCGGGGTCTTTTTATGTGTAGTAGTTTTATTAAACCCTTCAGCATTACGCAGAATTCGCAATGATCATTACTGCGTATCAATACTCCGCTCTAAATAATCCATCTTTCGTACCCCCAGACTTTCTGACTTCCGGACTTTCGGACTCCTCCACCAAATCCGACATCCAACATCAGCCATTTCCTCCGTATTTTTATCCATGCCTATCCCTCTTTATATCATCGACAGTTTTACTTCAAAAAAATTCAAAGGCAATCCCACTCCTGTTTGTCTGGTTCCTGAAATGCCCAGCAGTGAGGAGATGTATAACATTGCTGTTGAGATGAATTTACCTGTTACTGCTTTCTGTTTGTTCCCTCAGCAGAACAATGTATACCAGATCAGGTATTACACAGTTACAGGTGAAATTCCAGCCTGTGGTCATGCTACGCTGGCAACAGCATCTATTCTTTTCAAATTAACGGGCGATGCGCAGCTAACATTCAATACAATAGAAAACATCCTGCTGAAAGCCCGGCACGAAAACGGCTACAGCTTTCTTACTTATCCGAAATACAATGGCATTCCCTATACCCCTTCTGCTGCACTGATGGAAAGTCTGGGAATGATACATTACACATCGGCGCAGTTTTGCACGGAGTTGGATACTTTATTCATAGAAACAGATGACCCCGGCGTATTGAAAAGATTAAAACCCGATTACATAAAAATGACCGATGCTGATACTACCATCAAAGAAATTGTAGTGACCAGCATATCAGATACACCGGAATACGATTATTTACTCAGGTCTTTTTGTCCATGGATAGGTATTGATGAAGACCCTGTAACGGGTTCTGTACACACAGTGCTGGCTGGTTTCTGGAAAGAACGACTCGGGAAAACAAACTTAAAAGCCTGGCAAGCATCTCAACGCGGTGGTGAGATATTTGTAAACTACTATAACGATAAAACAGAAATAGGCGGCCAGACAGTTACAGTTGTAAAAGGCGAAATATACTAAAGCAGAAGGCAGATTTCTGATATAGAATCGCTGATGTCTGATTTTTTTTAAAAAATCACAGCGTGCGTCCCAATAGTAAAAAGCTCGTTACACCCATAACAAACCATCTTCCGGACCCCCGACTTTCGGACTTTCGGACTACTGACTACTCCACATCAGACATTATTTCCACAAGCTACCCGGATACTCTCCCGCTTCTACCAATGCATTAATACTCGCCTGCACACCCGGCGCATCTTCTTTGTAGGTAACACCAAACCATTGCGCAGATGTAGGAATTACTTTCACCACGCCTTTACCAGACTGCACAAAATGTTTGGTAACGGTAGGTATATAGAATTCAGATTTGAGTTCCTGTCCCTGTTCGTCTAAGAATTTTTCAAACAGCTCTTCTGCCAGACCAATAAATCCCGGGGCAAAACAGAGATAGTTCATACTTACCAGGCTGTTGGCAGGCAATACGGTGAGCTGGTCATTTTCTTCATACACAATATCGCCTTCAGGGCGTGCGAAAATTTTGGTACGCTCATTAATATCGGTCAGGTTACCATCAGCACTTACATCACATACACCACGGCTGACCGTACCATTATCACTCAACGTATTTTTTAAATGATAACCAATGATGCAATAAGTCTGTTCATTGCATTGTGTGGTTAAAAAAGTATAGGCTTTGGCAAAAGCATCTTTACCATAAAAATCATCGGCATTGATCACCGCAAAGGGTTCATTCACTTTACCCTTGCAACATAATAAGGCATGTGCTGTTCCCCAGGGTTTGGTTCTGTCGGAAGGAATGGCTCTGCCATTGGTAAAAGAACTCAGTGCCTGATACACATAATCAGTGGCGATACGGCCATTTAGTTTGGGCTCAAATATGGCTTTGAACTGCTCGGCAAATTCTTCACGGATAATAAACACCACTTTACCAAATCCTGCACGGATGGCATCATAAATTGAATAATCCATGATAGTTTCGCCATCGGGACCGAATGACTGTATTTGTTTCATACTGCCATAACGGCTCGCCATACCGGCAGCGAGGATCACTAAAGTCGGTTTCACAAAATCATTTAGTGGACGAAACTAAAACTTTCGGCCATACAATAAGATAGGATGTTGATAAATATTCAAAATATTCATATTCAGCCGCTGCCCGGTTTATCGGCTGCAAATATTCAAACCGATATACTCCGGCTCGACCTGGTTCATCCCATAGTGAGTGGTAATAAATGGTTCAAGCTAAAGTATTACCTGGAAGAAGCAAAGACAAAGGGTGCAGGTTGTGTGGCGAGTTTTGGGGGTGCTTATTCCAACCATATTGTAGCACTGGCTTATGCGGCAAAAATGAATGGTTTTACGAGTAAGGGTTTTATCAGGGGCGATGAGGAAACAACACTGTCATCCACACTACAGGAAGCCAAAAGCTATGGCATGGAACTGGTTTTTATTGACAGGAACCAATACAAAGACAAAACATCCATCATTAAAGCATACGATCAGCCAGCTTATTACTGGATACCCGAAGGTGGTTATGGCATTCTTGGCGCAAAGGGCGCTGCAGATATACTGTCTGTTGCCGATAGCAGTTGCTACTCACATATTCTCTGTGCCACCGGAACGGGCACCATGATGAGCGGATTGATACTGGCTGCTCAACCCCATCAAAAAATAATCGGCATCAGTGTACTGAAAAACCATGTATCCATTGCGGAAGAAATAAAAGCATTAACCGGCCATACTACTACTGCCCGTTTTGAATGTATACATGGTTATGATTTTGGTGGATATGCCAAACATCCTGAATCATTATTAACCTTTATGTATGAACTGTGGAACAAAGAACAATTACCAACAGATATTGTGTACACCGCCAAACTCTGTTATGCAGTAAAAGAATTGATTTCAAAACAATTTTTTCCTGCCAATAGCAAACTGCTCTTAATTCATAGTGGAGGATTACAGGGAAATCGTTCTTTGGCAGAGGGCAGTCTTCCGTTTTAACCATGTAATTTATTGCCACTGAGGACACAGANNNTCTGTGTCCTCAGTGGCAATAAATACACACTCTAAATTCAAAGTACACAACTGGATTTTTAATCCATCCATGCACTATATATTTGTAAGAATGAAACACTGGAACCTGTTGATACTTTTTTTCTGCTGCGGTATTATTCATCTTTCTGCGCAAAGGGCATTACCCGGCTTTACCGTTCAGGATCTGGGTAAAGGAAAAGTCAGCATCAGTTGGATCAACCCTTATCCAACCTGTAACCAATTGGCCATACAGCGTTCTACAGACGGCATTAATTTCAGAACCATTTTTTCTGCACAGTCGCCCGAATTACCACGTAATGGTTATGTAGACAACAAACTTCCAGCAGCACCTAAAGTTTATTACCGCATATTTTATGTACTGGCAGGTGGTAATTATTTTTTTACAACGATTAAAACAGCTACCGATGCCGGCGATGCAGATGATAAGGAAAATGTAAAAAAAGAAGAGGACCTGTCGGGACGTATCTACATACCAGCAGAGCCCATAAAAGACAACGGATTAAACAAAGACAGTACTGCAAAAGAAAATGCTGAAAAAATGATCCGTCTTTACAAGAGAGGTAGTTTTCTGTATCAGTTAAATACACAGGCGTATAAAAACTTCCGCGATTCTATTATTCAGTTTACACAAGACTCCCTTTCGCTGATCAAACCAGGAGAAATNNAGAATATGTAAGTGTATTTGTAAAAGATACATTGCTCATACAAGTTGAATATCCTTTATACAAACGTTTCAAAGATTCTGTTGCGGCCAATACCAAAGATACCCTCACCAATATCACCACATTCAGGGCCGAACTTTCGAGGTTTATACCCAAGCCGGTATGGAAGCCATCTGTTTATGTGTACACCAACAGTAACGGCTACCTTAACATCCACTTACCCGCACAGGATTTTAATGCATACCGCATTGTTTTCTTTGATGCAGAAGGAAAAGAAATGTTCCGCATCAACAAAATAAAAGAAGCCGAACTCATCCTCGACAAAGCCAATTTCAAACGCAGTGGTTGGTACGATTTTGAATTGTACAAAAACAACGAGCTGGTAGAAAAAAACAAATTCTTTCTTCAAAAAGACTAGGGAAACAGAAGAACAGAGAAACAG
>DPWF01000191.1:6142-6942 GCA_003526435.1 Chitinophagaceae bacterium
TTGAAAATTTCTCTGTTTCTCTGTTCTTCTGTTATTCCTGAAGTTTTACATCAAATACTTCCTCAAAATGTTTGCGCAAGCGAATTTTCACTTCTTCGAAATCAACTGCTCGTCCCAGTTCTTTTTGTAAGGAAGTAACCTGCTTGCCTACAATGCCACAGGGAACAATATGATCGAAATAACTGAGGTCGGTATTGATGTTAAAGGCAAACCCATGCATGGTTATCCATCGGCTGCATTTGATGCCCATGGCGCATATTTTTCTTTCCCTGCCGGGTATATCAGGATCGAGCCACACGCCGGTTTCGCCCTTGCTTCTCTCTCCTTTTAATCCGTATTCGGCCATGGTGCGTATAATCACTTCTTCCAGGCTGCGTAAATACCAGCCCAGATCGGTTTTAAACTGCTCCAGGTCAATAATAGGATAACCCACCACCTGTTGCGGCCCATGGAAAGTAATATCACCGCCCCTGTTGATATGAAAATACTCAATACCCCTTGCCGCCATTTCTTCGGGTGGAATCAAAATATGTTCTTCCTTCCCGCTTTTGCCGAGGGTATATACGGGTGAATGTTCTACAAATAAAAGATGATGTGGAATGTTGGTCAGGCGACCAACATCGGCTGCAGATCCCAATCCTTCGTCATTGGACATTCCTCTGTTCCTCTGTTTGCCTCAAAACAGCTTTCATCTCCACTTTCTCCCTCAACATCTCCTCCTGCAAATCCCAAACAGATTTATAAGACCTATATCCCAGGTCCTCGAAAAATACTGACTGCATACCGCAAAAATACCCCTT
>DPWF01000191.1:7021-7254 GCA_003526435.1 Chitinophagaceae bacterium
TCTGTTCCTCTGTTTCTCTGTTTCTTTGCCTCATGCTCGATGAATTAGATGTATCGCCCGAAGACGGCGCGGAAGAACTATACGAACGCCAATCCTTTAAAGTAGACAAGGGTCAGGAACCTATGCGCATCGACAAATGGGTTCAGGGTCGTATTGAAGGTGCCACCCGCAGCAAAGTGCAGAAAGGTATTGAAGCCGGTTTTCTTACCGTGAACGGACAGGTGGTAAAAAGC
>DPWF01000151.1 GCA_003526435.1 Chitinophagaceae bacterium
AATATTCTGATTTACAGTATTTTGTGTGCAATTCAACGGGTATGAAAAAGAAACTGAAATGGCGTCTGGCACAGGAATTAGAATATAAATGGTGGCAACAGTACCTGCATAAAAAAGATACAGTTGAATATCTCCAACAGAAAAAAAATTACTGGCTCCAGCTTTTATCTTCTTTACAGGAACCTGTTTTAGAAGCACCCGGGCAGTCTATACTTGACGCCGGTTGCGGCCCTGCCGGCATATTTATTGCACTGCAAGATCATCAGGTTGTAGCGCTGGATCCATTATTGGAACGATATAAAAACCTGCCACACTTTAATCCAGATGCATATCCATGGACAACATTTATAGAATCGCCTCTTGAGTTATTGGCCGACAAAGAACAGTACGACACTATTTTTTGCATGAATGCCATTAACCATGTGAATGATATTACACTTTGCTGTCGTCGTTTGTTTGATGCATTAAAGCCGGGTGGGCACCTCGTTTTATCAACAGACGCACACAGATTTTCCTTGTTAAAAAAAATATTCCAGTGGTTACCGGGTGATATGCTGCACCCTGTTCAATTAGATATTAACGAATACAGGAAACACCTGACCGATCTTAACCTGGAAATCAAAAAAAGTATTCGTTACAAAGAGGCAGGGATATTTAATTATTACATACTGATTGCACAGAAAAAAGCCTGATAGCAATAACAATAAACTGTAACATAAGTATCCGGCAAACGTTTCATGATGATACTTATGAAAACTATTCTCCTGATACTGCTTATACTCGCCGGCTGGCAGCCCCTTGCTGCACAAACAAGCCGCACACATAGTGGTGAAAGAATTGACACAACCCAGCTTAAATTAGCTGAACTCACCCACAAGATTACCGGGCATGAAAACAGTCCCTATGGAAAGGCCAGGATTTTATTAAACTGGCTATCCAACAGACTCGAATGGAAGGCGACTGACTACCAGACACGTACAGTAAACCAGATACTGGCCCGCGGCGGCGGCAATTGTTTTGAACTGGCCAAAGTATATATGGCTATGATCAAATCGATTCAGTTACCCTATCGACCTATTGCGGAGATCAACCTGCATATTACCAGTGATCAAAGACAGGCAACTGCGGAATCCAAAGTTACTCAATCCGGTAACCGGATGTCGGTATTTGGCCGTCAGCACAACGACCACAGGTGGCTTGAAGTGTATGATGAAAAAACAAATAAATGGGAACCGGTTGATCCTTCTATGAATGTGATTGGAACCGAACAATGGCTGAAAGCAAGAGCATGGTTTGGAAGCCGCATGACCATTGATACTTCCATCACCAACGATATGCTTGTTCCCTTTGCCATTTTTGTAGTAGGTGAAAATTTTCAGCTTATAGAAGACAGAACCGCACATTATGTTTCAACAGGTTTGAACCAGTTGTATAATGGACAATTATCTAAACTCAGAAGCTGGAAAACCTGGAATGATCAGTTGACAGTTTTATCTCCTCATGCCAAAGCTGCATTTGAAGGAAAAGAAAACCTGCACCTGCATGCCGATAAAATTGCACAGCTAGTACATACTTATGAATCTTTGAGAAGGGAGTTCCTACAACAATAAAATATTTTTGATTTTTTGATCTTTGATTTTTTGGTTGGGGATAATACCAAATCAAAAAATCAAAGATCAAAAATCTCCTACCACTTAATCACTGCATATCCCTTTAACTGATAGGTTGTAATAGTCGTTAGGGCTGAAGTGGCTACTCCAACACCTGTTGCCAGTGTTGATGGATCGATCCCTCTTTTTTTAAGGGTCTGACCACATACCACAATCTTCACCCCTGCATCGAGCAAGGCTTTGATCATGGGTAAATTGGGGTTATCTACTTTATATCTTGCGCGATATGCTTCATTATTAAGAACAGTATAACCGGCTGCATTATGAACAGCCATCACCATCTTGATTTTATCTTTAGGCACACCACCTACCCCATGCAGGTTCAGTAAAGTACAGGCTGCCTCAATACCCAGGTTAATGGTATCGGGTTTACTACTGGCCATTACCAGATCGACCAGGAGTTTGTAATTGAGTTTGGGATCTGGTTTCTCTACAGCATCAGGTATTTCATATACAGAGCCAAAATCTTTAATGATGGGATTTACTTTATTATCCTGTGCAAAAGATGCACTTAAAAGCATGGTACCAAGCAGCAGACAGACAATTTTTTTCATGGTATTTATTTAAAGAATACAAGATAAATGAAGTTCCCTATTCACAGCTACCATTCATCAACTCAGCCTGCCCTATTTCTCATTTCCCGAATTTCTTCTTCAGCGCATTCAGTGCATCATTTACACTCATGGCAGAGAGGTCCTGCTCCTTTTTAGGTGAAGCCGGGCCATTATGTCTTGTTCCCTTGCTACCTTGTGTCTTCACGCTTGTTGCTTCCTCCGTTTGTTTGATCGATAAGGCAATTCTTTTTCGCACCACATCTACTTCCAGCACTTTTACATTTACCTTCTGACCCAGCTTCAATGCTTCGCCGGGGTCGCTGATATAACGATGGGCTATCTCACTAACATGTACCAATCCGTCTTGCTTTACACCTATATCAATGAAGGCACCAAAGCGGGTAAGATTGGTTACCATACCTGGTACTACCATCCCCACATGCACATCTTCAATTTTATAAATCTGCGCAAACTCAAATTGTTCGAGTTCATTACGAGGATCAAGACCTGGTTTCTTTAACTCATTCAGAATATCACGGAGGGTAAGTTCTCCAAACTGTTCGGTAACATATTGTTTTGGGTCGATCTTTGATACCAGTGTTTCATTCCCGATCAGTTCTTTCACGCCTACATTCAATGCCGCAGCCATTTTCTCAACAACAGGATATGCCTCTGGGTGTACGGCACTGGCATCAAGCGGATTACTGCCATCTTTGATACGCAGAAATCCCGCACACTGCTCAAAAGCTTTGGCTCCCAATCGTGGCACTTTCAATAACTGCCCCCTGTCTTTAAAACCACCCAACTCTGTTCTGTAACGAACAATATTATCAGCCATACTTCCACCAATACCACTTACATAAGCCAGTAAATG
>DPWF01000058.1 GCA_003526435.1 Chitinophagaceae bacterium
TATGGCTGCTATTTTTGGATATATAATAGTGGTTAAGAAAAATAAATTTGGGATATTGTCAGGATTAGATTTTTTTAGCACTGTCTAAAATCAAATACATGAATAAGCACGCCTATATATTTCCCGGATAGGGATCGCAGTTTAGCGGAATGGGAAAGAATCTTTATGATAACAATGCCTCCGCGAAGAAGTTATTTGAAAACGCCAATGATATTCTTGGTTTTCGGATCAGTGACATCATGTTTAATGGAACTGATGAAGAACTGAAGCAAACCAATGTAACACAGCCGGCTGTTTTTTTACATTCAGTAGTAGCTTACAGAACCATAGAAGCGGCTACACCGCATATGGTAGCTGGTCATTCATTGGGTGAATTTTCAGCACTGGTTGCCAATAATACCTTGAGTTTTGAAGATGCCCTGCAATTGGTAAGTATTCGTGCAAAAGCCATGCAGAAAGCTTGTGAACTTGTGCCATCTACCATGGCTGCAGTGCTTGCATTGGATGATGCTAAAGTAGAGGAAATTTGCGCGGCTGTTCAGGCAGAAACAGGAGAAGTGGTAGTGGCGGCCAATTATAATTGTCCTGGTCAGTTGGTGATCAGTGGTTCTGTAAAAGGAATTGAAATAGCCTGTGAAAGAATGAAAGCTGCCGGTGCCAAAAGAGCATTGGTATTACCTGTTGGAGGTGCTTTTCACAGCCCCTTAATGGCACCGGCACGTGAAGAACTGGCTGCGGCTATTGAAGCAACCAGTTTTCATCATCCTACTTGCCCGGTTTATCAGAATGTAGTAGCCGCTGCAGTAACTGAGCCTGATATGATCAAACAAAACCTCATTAATCAGTTAACCGGAGCCGTAAGATGGACACAAAGTGTTCAGTCAATGGTGGCCGATGGTGCTACCAACTTTACAGAAGCCGGTCCCGGCAAAGTTTTACAGGGACTGGTTCAGAAAATTTTTAAAGAAGCGGTGGTAGAAGGGGTGAGTTAATTTGAAAATTTTTTGATTTGAAAATGAGGATGGATTGTTGATAGTGAGCAGTCAGCAGTGAGTAGTCAGTTATTGTTTCACTCACTACTGACTATTCACTACTCACTATTGAAAATCCAACATCCCGTTCACCCATTCAGGATCCAGGGTGGCATTGTATTTTTTGTAGAAGTTGATGGCTGGTTCGTTCAATTCCAATACCTGCCATACCATTCTTTTGAAACCTTTTTCTTTGGCTTCTTCAATGATGCGGTCGAATAATAATTTGCCGGCTCCCTTTCCTCTCAGTTTTTCGGTTACTAAAAAATCTTCCAGGTACAAGCATTGACCTTTCCAGGTACTGTAGCGTATATAATAAAGTGCGAAACCTTCTACGTTTCCATCTATTTCGGCTACAAATGCCCACCATACGGGGTTTTTGCCGAAACCACTTTCTTCAAAATGTTCCAGTGTTACGGTTACTTCCTGTGGTGCTTTTTCATAATCGGCCAGTTCCTGAACCAGTTCCAGTAATCTTTTGCAATCTGTTCTTTCAGCTCTTCTGATATGAATGTTCATACAAATAGTGTGAATTATTTTTTTCTTTTGGCAACAAAATTTCCATTTGGTTGCTGAAATGTTAGTTGGGTTACTTCTTTATCTTTTACTTCAAACTGTACATAATAACCCGCAGCTATTTTAAGTGCAAACCTGTCATTGCCCATAGCAGACATTTCATATTCGGGTTGCCCGGGTACCAGTGTAAACAGTGTATTATTCTTTACAGACACTTTTACAGTGGCTCCACCGAGTTCATACTCACCTACATATTTCTGAAGATCATCTGCATTGGTTTTAACTGTTCTTGGCGATTTGGTAAACCTCAAAGCATCAAGCGTAGGTTCCAGTTTAAGGTTTAGGGCATTGATTTCACCGGATTCATTCATGAAAAACTGAAACTTTAGCGGACTGTTTCCGGAAGTATCAATCTTGCCGTCTTTGTCTACATTGAATGGGCTAAACACATCATAGTGATAATGTTTTAACCAGGTAACATCGTTATTGGATATATATCCAAATAAAGAATCGTTACGGGTAATAAGCTCCATACTTCCATAGCCGGGGTGCGAATAGATGCCTTCGTAATCTTTTAAAGCATGGCTTGGTTTTGTATTTTTCTGCTGGTTGGAACTTGTTGTTTTTTCAGCCTCTTTCGCTGCTTCTTTTGCTTTTCTATTACTTTCCAAAACATCCCTGTTCCAGTTGAAGTAGGGAATTTTCAACAAACGATCGGCAATCATGTTCCGAACAATAGCTGTTACAGATGAGGCATTCTGGTTTGTAAGTACAATGATTCCAATGCTGTCGGTAGGAAAGAAACTGGTGCTGGCAGAAAAGCCGTCAATATTACCACCATGCTCTACACGGTAATGTCCTTTGTATGATGCGAGTGACCAACCCATGCCATAACTGGAGAAAAATACATCGGTTCGTTCTTTTGAGGGTAAACCCGGTCCTGCTACCATTTGTGCCGTCATAGCCGTGCTTATATAACCAGCAGGTACGATTTCTTTACCCTCATATTTTCCTCCGTTGATCCAGGTAATGACCCATCGTGCCATTTCATTTACACTGCTGTTGATGCTACCGGCAGGCCCCATTGCATTGATGTGGTAATAATCTAGTTTATCGATTATGCTGTCTTTTTTTACACCATACCCAATAGCAGCGTCTGCATCTTTTGTTAATGCTTCAATACTGGTGTTCGATCTCGTCATACCCAAAGGCTGAAAAATATGTGTACTGATATTTTCTTCCCAGCTTTTACCGGTTAGTTTTTCAGCAATCAATCCTTGTGTAAGGAACATGAAATTATTATACTGCCATCTTTCTCTGATACCGAATGAGGGCTGCTGGTAACGGATTCTCTGTAAGAGTGTATCTCTTGAATTGGTTTTAAACAGATACCATGAATAATCATGACGTGGTAAACCTGTTCTGTGACTCATCATATCACGAATGCTGATATGCTTATCCATATCTTCATTGTAAAACTTTAATGAAGGCAGGTATTTAACAGCCGGTTCATCGAAATCAATCTTTTTGTCTTTTTGAAGAATACCCAGAAGTGATGATGTAAAGGCCTTGGTACAACTACCAATAGCAAAAAGGGTATTGGGCGTTACTGGTAATTTTTTTTCGTAATCTCTGTAGCCAAACCCCTTTGCATACACGATTTTATCTTTTTCTACTACTGCTACGGCAAAACCTGCTGCCAGTTGGTCTTTCAATACTCTTTCAAAAGCGGTATCAAGTCCTGCAAAACGATCTGTTTGCGATGGAACTGTATTCTTTTTTTGTGCATAAACAGATATTGCCAGGCAACAGGCAACCAGCATGAAACATAATCTCATAGCAGTATATTTTTAAATGATGATAATGAATCAGTCTCCTCGGGGACGAATTTATTACAGTCAGCTTATTTTAATGCCTGTTCCAGATCATTCAGTATATCGTCTATGTTTTCAATACCTACGCTCATTCGTATTAGTCCGTCTGTGATGCCATATTTAATTCTTTCCTCACGAGGTATACCAAAATGACTCATACTAGCGGGGTGAGATACCAATGTATCAACAGTTCCCAATGAAATGGCGCGTACACACATCTGTAATTTATTGATGAATTGCTTACCCGCATCCAATCCGCCTTTAAGTTCATAACTCATTACTGCCCCGGGTAAGCGCATTTGTTTAGCACTTACTGCATGGTCTGGGTGACTTACAAGACCTGTAAAATTTACTTTGGCAATAGCAGGATGTTGTTCCAGGTATTCTGCTACTTTTTGTGCATTGGCACAATGTCTTTCCATTCTCAACTCCAATGTCTTCATGCCTTGTGCCAGCAAAAAGGCATCAAATGGGTTACTGTTACCACCTAATAATACATGCCATTTCCATATAGATGTTCTCATCTTCTCCAGGTCTTTTCCAATCAAAACACCCCCGATGGCAGTGCCATGTCCATTGAGAAATTTTGTGGTAGAATGAAACACAAAATCAACATCGTATTTGAAAGGCTGTTGTAAATAAGGAGTGGCGAAAGTATTATCTACACTCACAATCAGCCCTTTTGTTTTGGCGATCTTAGATACTGCCTCAATATCCACGCATTGAATGGTTGGATTGGCAGGTGTTTCTATATGCACCATTTTAATGTTGGGATATTGTTGTATTGCTTCTTCTACTTTATTCAGGTTGCGCATATCAACAATGATCGCTTCAATACCTGTGGCTGCCAATACTTTGGTCATCAGCTCCTGTGTGCCCCCGTATAATGAATAATGCGATAAAATGGCATCACCTGTTTTTAAGTTACCTAAGAACAACGTGGTCATGGCAGCCTGACCACTGGCATGCAGCAGCGCTTTTAACTGCAGGGAATTTCCGTTTTTATCTTTCAGACCAAAAGCTTCAAGCGCTGCAATGGTTTCTTCTGCTGCAGTAAATGTAGGGTTGCCCCACCGACTGTACACCCTGGTTTTATCTGTTCCTGCAAAACGATTCATGCCATCTTCGGCCGTATCGAAGGTAAAAGTGGAAGTGGCGAAAATAGGAGTAAGGTGTGCATCTTCTGCATTCTGATGACCAGCAGCATGCATGGCCACGGAACTGATACCAGTAAGTGGAAATTTTTCGGACATTCTTAGTAAATTGTCTGGGTAAAATAATTCTTCTTCCTCAAATGTAAGACGAATCATGAAGCAATTACTACTCTCTTATGCGGCCTATGAAATCTGGGCCAATGAACAATTACTGAACCTGTCAATTGAACTGTCTGCAGAGGAGCAAAACAGGCCCATTGTAAGCAGTTTTCCATCTGTTCACAAGACTTTTTTGCATATGTGGGATGCTTCCAGCGCATGGTGGCAACGTTTACAGATGCATGAACAGGTAGTGATGCCAAGTCTTAGCTTTCACCCCAATATGAAAGATATAGCGAATGGGTTACTGCAACAGAATCGTCAATGGCATGCTTTTGTACATGAAGCAAGTGATGAAACACTATCAGCACCCATGCCTTATAAAAATATGAAAGGAGAGCATTTTATACAGCCCGTTTTCGAGGTTGTAATGCATCTGACCAATCATGGTACCTATCATCGTGGACAAGTAATAACCCTGCTCCGGCAACTTGGGGTGGAAAAAATACCACAAACAGATTATATTTTGTTTACCAGAGGGAAGTAGGTGCCTGATAAAGTTTGGATTAAAATAAGGGGGCGATTTTAACGTTTCCCTCAACACTTGTTACGCTCTTTTATTATCTATCTTAGCGCAAAAGAGAGTTAGATGACGCGTATTTTACCTTTTGTTATTGTTTTGATCATGTCTATTGCGGGTGAGAGAGTCAACGCACAATTCGTTGATTCCATAATGGATGCCCATGCCAATTTATTCCCGAAAGAAAAAATACATATTCATTTTGATAAGCAGTTGTACAATCAGGAAGAAACCATCTGGTATAAGCTTTATCTGATGACTGATAATATACCAAGTCCATTAAGCAGGAATGTATATGTTGATTGGTACGATTGGGAAGGTAAAATGTTGCGGCAGACAGTCGGACCTCTTTTTCAGTCAACAACCAAAGGTTCTTTCGATATACCTGCCGGTTATAAAGGAGAATTTGTAAGGGTAAAAGCATATACCCGATGGATGCTGAATGATGATACCAGTTTTCTGTACCAGAAAGATATCCTGGTAAATAAACGTGATAAACCAGTAAAAAAGCAAGTAGTGTCACGCACCAAACTGGAACTTTTTCCGGAGGGTGGCGCTATTGTGGAGGGCCTGGAAGAGAAAATAGCGTTTAAAGCCAGCAATCAGTTTGGAATACCGGTCATGATCAAAGGAGCTTTATTGAATGATAAAAATACAGTGCTTGATTCCATGCGTGTTTTACATGATGGTATGGGAACTTTTTCTTTACGTGCCATACCCGGTGAGAAATATCGTGTAGACTGGACCGACGAAAATGGTGTAAAAGGTAGTACAGCAGTTAGCGGTATCAGGCAGGAAGGAGTTTCGCTTAGTATTCAGGGTACCAACGACAAAGCCTTGATAAAAGTTCAACGTTCCGCTAATGTGGATGACAACAGTAAACAATTATTTCTCCTTGTACATATGAATGAGCGGCCTATTTATAAAGTGCAGCTTAAGATGACAGAGAAAACGGTAATTAATACCGCAGTACCTATTGATGAAATGCAAACGGGGATACTTCAGTTTTCGCTGTTTACCAATAACTGGACCCCGCTTGAAGAACGTATTTTATTTGTCAACAACCGCCTGCATGAATTCAATGCAAGGGTGAATCCGGGAATTATTGATCTTAAAAAACGTGGTAAAAACGTTGTTGAAATATTTGTTTCAGACACAGCAGCTACCAATATGTCGGTGTCGATTACTGATGCTGAACTAGCCGGTCCGGAGCAACACAGTATTTTTTCAGATTTTCTTCTTAATAACCAATTGCGGGGTTATATCCATAATCCGGCATTCTACCTGAAAAGTGATGCCGACAGTGTTACAAGAAGACTTGATCTCGTGATGTTGACGAATGGTTGGAGACGTTTTGACTGGGATAAAATAAAAGCAGCCAAAGAGCCTGTATTACAATACCAGCCTGAGACAGATTTTATGAAACTGCAGGGCAAAGTATATGGTATGGAAACCATAAAAAATGCTGGCCCTGCACAGTTGAATCTTGTTTTATCGAATAAAGACAGCAGTGTAAACATGTATTTTGTTCCGGTACAGAAGGATGGAACTTTTGAGGAACCCAATGTTTTCTTTTTTGATACTGCAAGGGTTTATTACAACCTGAATGATAATAATAAAACAGCAGGTCGTGTAACACAGGTGCAGTTGAGTAATGGTCTTTTGAAAAAACAACCCGGAAGTACCACGCGTATCGATCAACAACCTTATTTACAAGCATTGTCAGATAGCCTTGCCCTGGCTCGCCTGAATATGTTTTTACTGGAAGAAGAAAAACTGAGGAAAAGTATGGCGTCTACTACTTTGCAGGAAGTAGTGGTACAGGCAAAGACAAAGAATCCAATGCAGATAATAGATGAAAAATATGCGTCTGGTCTTTTCTCTGGTGGAGATGCGTATAGTTTTGATCTTACTTCCGACCGTACCGCAATGGGCGCATTTAATGTATTGACTTATCTGCAGGGTAAAGTAGCCGGCTTACAGATATCGGGATCAGGATCGCAGATGTCGCTTAGCTGGCGTGGTGGAACACCATCTTTATACCTGAATGAAATGATTTCGAATGTAGATATGGTTCAATCTATTCCTGTATCTGATATTGCATACATTAAAGTGATGCGACCTCCCTTTTTCGGAGCAGGTGGCGGCGGAGCCGATGGGGCAATTGCTATTTATACCAAGAAAGGAGGTGATGCCAAAAGAAATGATCCGAGTAAAAAAGGAATGGAAACAACCATACTTGCAGGTTATTCACGATTCAGAGAATTTTATAACCCCAGTTATGAGAAAGATGCTGCTTCTTATGATGCAGACACCAGAAGCACCCTTTACTGGAACCCGTATATCATGACCAATAAAAAAACACCCAGATTCAGGGTAGAATTTTATAACAACGATTTCTCAAAAAAACTGTTGCTGGTACTGGAAGGTATGAATGCAGATGGAAAGATGACGAGGACGGTGAGGTATTTGGAGTAATAATCTGGAAATTTGAGAATTTGGAAATGAGGTGTTTTCGTATAGCTATTGTTTTTTGATGTAGCATGATTGAATAGTAGGTGCTGAGATTTATTTTAAACGACAAAAAAACGCTGTGTAACTCTCCAAGGAAAATCCTTTGATGCTTGTTACACAGCGTTTCAATATTCACCATTCACGTTTCATCATTCACTATTCACGCCCCATCATATCCCCACTTCACCCAGGTAGCGCCCCAGGTAAAACCTCCGCCAAATGCGGCAAGTACAATATTGTCGCCTTTTTTAAGTTGTTTCTCCCAATCCCATAAACAGAGCGGGAGCGTTGCGGCAGTTGTATTTCCGTATTTCTGAATATTGATCATTACTTTTTCCTTGGGCAATCCCATGCGATTGGCCGTTGCATCAATAATGCGCAGGTTGGCCTGGTGCGGTACCAGCCATGCAATATCATCGCCTGTAAGTCCATTTCTTTCCAGTAATTCTGCACTAACGTCTGCCATACCTTTTACAGCAAATTTGAAAACAGCCTGTCCTTCCTGGTAGGCAAAATGTTCTTTTGCCATTACTGTTTCTACAGTAGCAGGTTTTACAGAACCGCCAGCTTTCATGTGTAAATAATGTCGGCCACTTCCATCACTTCTTAAAATACTGTCCAGTATACCCGAGCCATCTGTTGAAGGTTCCAGTAAAACGGCGCCTGCGCCATCACCAAAAAAGATGCAGGTGGCACGGTCGGTATAATCTATTATGGCACTCATTTTATCAACACCTACCACAATTACTTTTTTAAATCTTCCACTTTCAATATACATGGCACCAGTGGTAAGTGCATACAGAAAACCACTGCAGGCGGCACTCATATCATAACCCCAGGCGTTGGTAGCACCAATTTTATCACAGATAATATTGGCAGTTGCAGGGAACACCATGTCGGGGGTAACCGTGGCACAGATGATACAGTCGATATCGAGCGGATCAAGATTTTTCTTGCGTAAAATTTCCTGCACTGCCGGAACGGCCATATCGCTGCTTCCTTTACCTGGCTCTTTTAATATTCTTCTTTCTTCGATACCGGTACGGGTACGTATCCATTCGTCATTGGTATCTACCATTTTCTCCAGATCGAAATTGGTAAGTTTATCTTCCGGTACATATCCGCCAACTGCGGTAATCGTTGCTGTGGGTTTATTCATTTTACTGATTAAATGCGTTTAAGAATTCTTTCGGTGACTGAATTAAAACTTGTTTGGATTTATTGAAATCTTTTTTGTCTCTCGTTATGATGCAATGTAATCCCGGTATTGAAAGGGAAGAGGCAAATTGAATGGCGTCTTCAAAATCTTTGATCTCAGAGTCAAGCGCTTCTTCAATTATCCTGTTATCTACTGTTACTGTCGTTAGCAACCTGTTTAAATCACGAAGTATATCTTTCGCTGCAGGTTTGCCAACAAATTTTTGCAGAAAATAACCGATCTGCGTATAGCTTACCGCCGACAGGTAACCATCTATTTCTTTCTTATATAGTAACTTAAAAATTTCTATGGCTTCATCATCAAAAGCTGATCGCTTCAGAAGAAAATCCAATACTACATTTATGTCGAGAAATACTTTCATTAACTAGCTGTACTTTTTAATGATTTCTTCTTCGATGATTTCTTTGTAACTTCTATCGTCTTTTTTTGTGTCGATACAACCGTGTAATCGTTTTAGAATGGGTGGCAGCTCTTCTTCAGTGTTTTTCTTTTGTTTTTTGGGCAAGCCACGTAGGTAGCCTTCAATGATTTTAGAAAGGCTTTTGCCAGACTCGCGGGCATATGCTTTGGCATCTGCTACAACAGCTTCATCGATCAATAAAGTAAGTTTGGCAGACATACGTACCTTTTTTTTGCAAATATACGTATTATCTCTCGTTTTTTACCCCTATTTTTGATACCTGCTATGATCGCTTTTGTAAGAGGAAAATTTGCAATTAAAACCCCCGCCCGTGTGGTGGTGGATGTGAATGGGGTGGGTTACGACCTGCAAATCAGTCTGAATACCTATGCGGCGATCAGTAACGTAGAAAACGGACAATTACACACTTATTTACATATTACCGAAAATGCACAAACATTGTTCGGTTTTGCCGATATTGCAGAGAAGGAACTTTTCCTGCAACTGATTAGTGTGTCGGGGGTGGGAGCATCAACTGCCCGAATGATGTTATCCGGAATGAAACCCGATGAAATCATCAGGGCCATTGTTCAAGGCAACACAAAGCAGTTGGAAGGAATCAAAGGTATTGGAAAGAAATCGGCAGAAAGACTGATTGTTGAGTTGCGTGATAAACTGGGTAAGCAAACAATTGGTCAGCCATTGGGTGGTGCAATTATTTCCAGTATAGATCAGGATGCCGTACAGGCACTGATAGCATTGGGAATACCCAAACCACAGGCCGAAAATGCCATCAATAAAACCATGTCATCCATACCTGAAGATGCATCATTGGAACTGATCATCAAACAGGCATTAAAAAATTTATAGTCTATCGCATATACTTCTACTTAACCAAGAGTTTCACATTGCGTTCGCGACTGCTTTTTATCATTACCCTGGCCCTGTTTTGGCATACCAGCTTGTTGGCTCAGCAACGGGATTCTTTACGCTATCCCATTAACGACAGAAGAGCCGACGCAATTTCTGAAAAAAGCAACAATCCTTTCGACCTGCGCGATACTTCACTCATCAAGCGAACCATTGAATACGATCCTGCAACCAAACAATATGTGATTGTTGAAAAAATCGGGAATCGTTATTACCGCACACCTACTACACTAACATTTGAAGAGTTCTGGCGTTTACAGGCGCGTGAGCAGGAAAGAGCCTATTTTAAAAAACGTTCTGATGCTTTAACTCTGCTGAATAAAAAAGTACAGCGTCCGCCGCTTCGTGTCTATAACAGTTTATTTGATCGCATATTCGGATTGAATGATGTAGTGAACAGGTATGGTGGAGATGTTAAAGATGCCATTGGTAATGTAAAAGATGCGGCCAATGAACTCGCCGCACAAAACAGGCTCAAAATTGATATACGCCCTACAGGCGATGTAAACATCATGGCAGGTTATCAGGGACAAAACATCAAGAATCCTACTTTACCTGAACGTGCGAGAAAAAATGGCGGATTTGATTTCGACATGAATGCCAACCTGAATGTAAATGCCAATATTGGTAATAAACTTAAATTCCCGATCAACTATAATACCGTTTCTAACCTCAACTTCGATAACCAGATCAAACTTGATTATAAGGGAATGGATGATGAACTGATCAAAAGTATTGAAGCAGGTAATATTTCTTTCCAGTCGAGAGGTACATTGATACCCAGTGCACAGAATTTATTTGGGATTAAAACACAACTTCAGTTTGGTAAATTATTTGTAACGGGTGCATTGGCCAATCAGCGTTCCAGCAGACAGTCGGTTGCATTACAGGGTGGAGCTGCCAGTCAGAATTTTCAAAAAAGAATGGATGATTATGAAGAGAACCGCCACTTCCTGTTGGGTCAGTATTTCAGGGATAACTTTAATAAAGTAATGCGTAACCTGCCTGTGGTAAACTCACAGGTGCAGATACAGAGAATTGAAGTATGGGTAACCAATCGCACAGGTGCTACCACCGAAGCCCGCGATATTGTGGGTTTGATGGATCTTGCAGAAACAAGACCATATAACCCGGCTGTTACACCACTGACCAATAATCCCTTACCTTATAACCAGGCCAATAATTTATATGGTTCATTGGCAGGTGATCCGAACAGTCGAAATCCATCCTTTATCAATACACTGTTATTGTCAAAAGGATTGAGACCAGTAGATGACTATGAAAAAACTTTTGCAAGAAAACTCGCCACAACAGAATACTCATTTAATCCGCAGGCAGGTTTTCTTTCCATCAATACACAATTACAGCCCGATGAAGTGCTGGCGGTGGCTTTTCAATACACCTATAACGGTCGAGTGTACCAGGTAGGTGAATTTTCGCAGGATGTAGCACTCGATTCGGCCAGTGGTGTTCAGAAAGTACTGTTCCTTAAATTATTAAAAGCAACATCGCAGCGTATACAGTTGCCTATATGGGACTGGATGATGAAAAACGTGTATTCACTGGATGTCTTTGGTGGAATACAAAGAGAAGATTTTAAACTGAATGTGCTTTATGAAGAACCCAGTGGTGGATTGAAGAGATATTTACCAGAAACTTCCCCTTCAGTTGATGGACAACCTCTGTTACGCATATTGAATCTGGATAGACTAAATAACCGGAACGATCCTCAGCCCGACGGTGTATTTGATTTTATTGATGGCTTCACGGTATTGCCACAAACAGGGAAAGTCATATTTCCGGTACTTGAGCCTTTTGGTCGTGATCTTGATACACTGGCATTTGGAGGCTTACCTGCATCCGTGAAAAACAAGTACCTGTATTATGCTTTATATGATTCTATTAAAGCCATCGCACAAACCTATGCCAACCTTAACCGCTTTGTGATGCAGGGTCAGGTAAAAGGAAGCAGCAGTGGTTCTGAAATATTCCTGAATACATTTAACATACCACAGGGTTCGGTAACAGTTACAGCAGGCGGACAGATTTTAAAAGAGGGTACTGATTATACAGTTGATTATAATCTTGGAACAGTACGAATCCTGAATGCAGGTATCCTCAATTCCAATGTACCTGTGAATGTTTCCTTTGAAAACAATGCAGGTTTTGGTATGCAACAGCGGGGGTTTAGTGGGTTGCGACTTGATTATGTGGCCAATAAAAAATTGACGCTGGGCGCCACTGCTGTTAGATTGGGTGAACGGCCCTTCTTTACTAAAATGGGTTATGGCGACGATCCGATCCGTAACACCATGTATGGCCTTGATTTTAGTTACCAGTCTGAATTACCAGGCTTAACAAGATTGTTGAATAAACTTCCGTTCTATTCTACCAAAGCAACATCGGCTATCAATGCATATGGTGAAGCTGCATTTCTTAAACCGGGTCACCCGCCGCAGATCGGTAAAGGGGAACAGGGTTTAATATTTGTGGATGATTTTGAAGGAACAAGAACGAGCATTGATTTGCGTTTTCCTTTTGTATCATGGGCATTGGCCTCTACACCACAGGGTAACCCTAAATTTCCTGAAGCTACTTTAACCGATTCCATCGATTACAATTTCAACCGGGCCAAACTCGCCTGGTATAATATTGAACCGCGTTTGCAGGATAAGAACAGCAGCAACAATCCATTGCGAAGAAACCTTGCTGAATTGAGTGACCCACGTGTTCGTCAGGTATTTACCAATGAATTATTTCCACAGCGTACAACCAATATCACCGATGTACAGACTGCAACATTTGACCTTGCATTTTATCCAACAGAAAAAGGACCATATAATTTTGAAACAAGACCTTCAGAATTTACAGCCAATGGAAGATTAACAAAGCCCGCTAACAGGTGGGGTGGTATTATGCGTGCTATTGATCAAACCGATTTTGAAACCGGAAATATTGAGTTCTTTGAAATCTGGCTGCAGAATCCATTCATACTTAACCCGGGAAGCCGTGGCGGTAAGCTCTTCCTGAACCTGGGTAATATCAGTGAAGATATTTTGAAAGACGGCAAACGTTTTTATGAAAATGGATTGAATACACCTAATATTCCTGCATCGGTTGATAGTTCGAATACATGGGGTAAAACACCCGTGAATCCTATTCAGATTACACAGGCATTCAGTAATGACCCGAATGACAGACCCTTTCAGGATGTTGGTTTCGACGGACTGGATGATGCGGCGGAACGAAGAAAGAAGGGATATGTATTAAATCGTATTGCGCAGAATTTCGGTACCAGTTCTACAGCATTCATTCAGGCACAAGAAGACCTGGCACGTGATAACTATAAATGGTTTCGCGATAATTCATTCGATCAGTCGGGCACAGGAATTTTAGGCAGGTATAAAAACCATAACAACCCACAGGGCAATTCACCTATTGCTACAACTGGCGGACAATTTACACCGGCAGCCACTTTATATCCCGATAATGAAGACCTGAACCGTGATAACACATTGAATGAAACAGAAGCTTATTATGAATATGAAGTAAACCTGCGTCCGGGAATGGATGTAGGTATTACTCCTTATATCACAGATAAAAGAAGAATTACCGTAAATGCTGCGGATGGAACCACTAAAACAGAAGACTGGTTTTTATTCCGTATCCCTATCCGTTCATTCTCTAACAAAGTGGGTAGTATCTCCGATTTTAAATCTATACGTTTTGCGCGTTTATACCTCACCGATTTTGAAGACTCTGTTGTGATTCGTATGGCTCGTATGGATCTCGTGAGAAACCAGTGGAGACAGTTTTCATTCAATCTCGATACAACAGGTTCTTATACACCAGTGAATAATGCTGCGGGTACAACCTTTAATACCCTTGCAGTTAACCTAGAAGAGAACAGTAGCAGAACGCCGGTTAACTATATTATGCCTCCTGGTGTGGAGCGAGTTCAGTTATTGAGTAATAATGGCGTGAACCTGCAGCAGAATGAGCAGGCCATGAGTTTGCAGATCAGGAACCTTGTAACAGGAGATGCCCGTGCGGTATTTAAAACCCTGAATCTTGATATCAGACAGTATGGTAACCTCAACATGTTCCTGCATGCAGAGTCTGTGCCAGGTCAGCGTGTACTGCAGGATAATGAACTCTATGCTGTTGTGCGTATTGGCCAGGATTTCCTGAATAACTACTATGAAATTAAAGTACCGCTGAAAGTAACTACACCTGGTAATTATCCTCGCGGACAGGAAGAAAAAGTATGGCCATTAGCCAATGAACTGAATGTGAGTTTAAGAGACCTGATCGACCTCAAACTGCGCAGAAATAAACTGGGCGGAACGGTTACCAATATTTATCGTGAAAGAGTAGGCGACAAAACCTATTCTGTTCGTGGTAACCCGAATCTGGGAGAAGTGAGAGGTATACTGGTAGGTGTGGAGAATCCATACAGACCAGATGGTCCGACATTGAGTTCTGAAGTATGGGTAAATGAATTGCGTTTGTCGGATATGGATGAACGCGGCGGATGGGCGGCAGTGGGTAGAGTAGACCTCTTACTGGCTGATCTGGGAACCATGTCGGTATCGGCCAATACCAGGTCACAGGGTTTTGGTACCATTGAACAAAGGGTGAATGAAAGAGCGCGCGATAACCTCATGCAGTTCGATGTTGCTGCCAGTATTGATGCAGGTAAACTGTTGCCCAAGAAAGCAAGAATCTCATTACCAGTATATGCAAGCATCAATAGAACGGTATTAACACCTGAATACGATCCGTTCGACAGAGATGTGCGTTATAAAGAGAAATTAAACAATAGTCCGGCCGATAAAAGAGATTCTATCCGTAAAGCAGCGGTTGACCAGACCACGATACGCACACTCAATTTCACCAATGCCAGAATATTACCCGGTAGTAAGCAAGGGTTGTTGAGTCTGAGCAATTTCGATTTCAGTTATTCCTTTACGCAGACAGAGCAAAACAGTCCGGTGATTGAACAGAATAAAGTAACCAGACATCGTGGAGGTTTCGGATATACGTACAACACACAAAGCAGATACATAGAGCCGTTTAAGAAATTCATTAAATCAAATTCTCCCTGGTATGCTTTGGTGAAAGATTTTAACTTCAACCTGCGGCCATCTTTTATCAGCTTCAGGGCAGATATACAGAGACAGTTTGGTGAGTTTATTCCCCGTATCATAAATACATATGACGGTAAAGTAGATCGTGTAGATACTACTTACGACAAGTACTTTACGTTTGATCGTTTTTATAACCTGCGTTGGGATCTGAGCCGTTCACTCAATCTTGACTTCTCTGCTACCAACAATGCACGGGTTGACGAACCGTTTGGAAGAATTGATAGCAAAGCAAAGAAAGATTCTGTCTGGAAAAACTTTATGAAGGGCGGAAGAAATACTTTGTACAACCAGAAGGCAACACTGAGTTATACCTTACCACTGAATAAGTTTCCATTAACAGACTGGATCACGGCGCGTTATGGTTATACCACTACCTATAACTGGATAGGAGCCAGCAGACTGGCTTACAACTTAGGTAATACACTGGAAAATTCACAGGAAAACAATTTTACGGCACAGTTTAACTTTGCAAGCCTCTATGCCAAATCGAGATGGATGAGGGCATTGGAGAATGTTCCTCCGCCACGACAAAAAGGCGATACCACCAAAAAGCAAAAGCCACCATCGAATTTGTTGGGCTCTACTTTATTGCCAAAATCTGTGGCTTTACAGGGACTGTTGGGTAAAGACAGAAAAGAGGCATTGAAAAAATGGCGTGCGCAAAGAAGGGATGAGCGAATAGCACAGAAATTATTACGGGCCAACCAATTACCTGAATTAAGTGGACTGGAAAGAACAGGTGGTAAACTACTCACCATGCTCAAGAATGTATCAGTAAACTATTCTGCCAATTTCAGGAGCAGGCTGCCGGGTTATATGGACAGCACAAAATTCTTTGGGCAGAACTTCAACAGTATGGCGCCGGGGCTTGATTATGTATTTGGCAAACAACCCGATACAGCCTGGCTCAATAAAAAAGCGGCACAGGGTTTATTGTCGAGGGATACCACATTCAATTTCCTGTTTCGCCAGAGCTTTGAACNNGTAGAGCGCTTCAGCATTACTGCACAAATTGAACCGTTGCGGGAATTGCTGATCGATATTAACCTCGACAAGACTTTTACCAAAGATTATTCTGAACTGTACAAGGATACGCTTGGTAATGGCAAATTCAGTCACCTCAATCCATTGGCAACAGGTGGATTTAGCGTGTCGTATATTTCATTTGGTACACTATTCGGCAGTTATAATCCGAATGAGATATCCAAGACATTCAAAACATTTGAGAATAACCGACTGGTGGTATCGAGAAGGGTAGCGGAAGCCAATCCTTACTGGCAGTCGTTGCCTGCGGGACAGAAGTTTACGGCAGATGGTTTCGCAACGGGTTATGGACGTTATGCCCAGGATGTGTTATTGCCATCCTTCCTGGCTGCTTATACTGGCAAGGATCCTAATTCAGTGGCACTGATCAAGCAATCAAATCCTAATATCTCGTCTAATCCTTTCAGTGGCATTTTACCCAAGCCAAACTGGCGATTGACTTATACAGGGTTAACCAAATTACCCGGGCTGCAATCTAAGTTTAACAATATCACGCTCACGCATGGTTACAAGGGTAACCTGAGTATGAACAGTTTCAATAGTGCTTTATTGTACACCGATCCATTCCGTTTGGGTGGGCCAGCATTTATTGATACGGTGAGTGGCAACTTTGTACCTTATTTCCTGGTACCGAATATTACCATGCAGGAAAGTTTTGAACCATTGATTGGAATTGATATCACCACCAATGACCAGATGAACTTTAAGTTCTCTTATGCAAAAGGAAGAAGACTAAGTTTAAGTCTGGTAGATTACCAGTTAAGCGAAACGCGTAATACCGACTGGACATTTGGCTTTAGCTGGCGCAAAAAAGGAGTGAACCTGCCATTTAAATTACCGGGTGGGAAAGGTAAAAAATTAGAGAACGATATTACTTTCAAGATAGATGTGGCCATGCGTAATGAATCGTTGACCAATAGCAGGCTCGATCAGACCAATGCGTATGGTACGGGCGGACAAAAAGAAATCACCATACAACCTTCTATAGATTATGTAATCAATAACCGGGTGAATATCCGCTTCTTCTTCGATCAGCGAAAGGTAACGCCGTATATCTCTACATCGGCACCGAGTGTGAATACAAGGGCAGGAGTTAGTGTAAGGGTTTCGCTGGCGCAGTAGGTAGAAACGTTGCTGTTTTGTGTTCTACAAATTGTAAAGTTCTTCTCTGACAAATATTAATACTAAAAGAAGTTCTATGCACTGTCTCCCTCTCAAGCCAAAGGCGCGAGAATGGGGACGGTGTGTGTTATACAGCCAGGGTCTGTGAATTAATTCTGAATGGAAATAGTTCACTATGAAATGTTTGTGATAGTGAGTAAGTATTACTTGGTTATGTGTGAGTTTTCGCAGTGTTCTTTTTGCGAAAGAGTTATGCCGAACGTTTAGACGAAGTGCATCCCCCGTAGAACAAAAATCTGAATTACTAATGATTTTTAACTAATTTGCTATTCCCCTCCCGATATCCTTGTGAGCATACTATTTTCTCGAACCTCTTCCTTCGAT
>DPWF01000068.1:0-2311 GCA_003526435.1 Chitinophagaceae bacterium
AACAGAGGAACAGAGGAACAGAGGAATGTCCAATGTATAAGTTCGTTTCGAAAACAGGTATTTATACGAGTATAAATACCTGTTTTTTGTTTAGGTGATTTAATGAAGTTTGTTGTTTAAACAAACTTGCTTGGAACAGAAAAAAGAATATAACCTTGAAGAACGACTCACCAACTTTGCTGTGAATTGTATCCATGTAGCTGAAAGTCTTCCAAATAGTTTTGCCGGAAATCATCTGGCTGGTCAATTAACCAGAAGCGGGTCTGCTCCAGCCTTACATTATGGAGAGGCCCAGGGAGCAGAATCTGCGAAAGATTTTATTCACAAAATGAAAGTAGCACTGAAAGAGTTACGTGAAACGAAAAACTGCCTTAGCATTATCCTAAAGTTGAATTGGAATTTAAAAGCCGACATTAAAAACGCACACTGTGAAAGCGTCGAATTGATCCGAATATTTTTCAAAAGCATCAGCACTGCTGAAAACAACAGAAGAACAGAGGAACAGAGAAACAGAGGAATGTTCAAGGGAAGGAGCAGTTAGGCTATAGATATTCTCCTGGTTTGCACATTTCTCTCTTGGTCTGTTTCTCTGTTCATCTGTTCTTCTGTTCTTCTGTTTTTTTTCTTTTTCCATAGGTGTAACTGCTCCCAACGCACACTATATAGTATGAACATCCCCGATCATATACAGGAGCTGATCAGTAAATACGAGCAGGGACTGCTGTCTGAGGCCGCAAAAAAGGAACTGGATAACTGGTATCATTCCTTCGACGACCAACATACCGTGGTTTCCGATGTTCCACAGGGTTCGGAAGAAGACCTGTCGGAGCGTATTGCTTTTCGCCTGAAGGAAAGTCTGGCATTGGAAGATGATTATAGCCTACCGGTTGCCGGTAAAGCTTCACGCAAATGGTACAAGCCAGCGGTTGCTGCATTGATTTTCATACTCTTATCGGGTACTATCTATTATTTTATTCAACCAGAAAATACAACAGCACAACAACCTCTGGTATTATCGGCACCCGTTCCAGCAGGTGATGTGGCTCCCGGTGGCAATAAAGCCATGCTTACGCTGGATGATGGCTCTGTTATCGTTCTCGACAGCGCCAATAACGGTATTCTCGGCGAACAAGGTGATGTGGAAGTGAAAAAACTGGATAATGGCCTGGTCGCTTATCAAACCAATAAAGATGGTTCGGTGGCAGAAGAGAAAATTTTCTACAATACCATTTCCACACCAAGAGGTGGCGAATACCAGGTTACCTTATCGGATGGCAGCAAGGTATGGCTCAATGCGGCATCATCCATTCGTTTTCCAACGGTATTTCGTGGTAACGACCGCAAGGTGCAGATTACGGGTGAAGTATATTTTGAAGTGGCCCATAACGATGCCAAACCTTTTAAGGTATCGGCCGGTAAATCGGCTATTGAAGTACTCGGTACCCATTTCAATGTAAATGCTTATGATGATGAAGTTCAGGTGAGGGCCAGTTTACTCGAAGGCTCCATTAAAGTATTTGCAGCCGATGAAGCCGATCAGCAACAGGTGAAAATACTCAGACCCGGTCAGCAGGCAAGAATGTCGAAAAGTGGTCGTATTAATGTTGTAAACAATATGGATACGGAAGAAGTGATGGCCTGGAAAAACGGTTTGTTTGTGTTTAAAAGCACCGATCTGCGTTCCATCATGCGGCAGATTGCCCGCTGGTATGATGTGGATATTGAGTACAAAGGCAGTGTGGGGATGCAGTTTACCGGACAGATCACCCGCAACAACAACGTATCAAAAGTGCTGGAGATGCTGGAGCTGACAGAGGAAGTGAAGTTTAAGGTGGAAGGAAAACATGTAATCGTATCACGTTAAAATTTAAAACGCCATATATGAAACACCTGTTAATGTTCCCGAAGGGTAACGATGGTTGAACAGGCTGGTAATGACTTACAAAAAACCGGACACTGTTGCAGCAGCATCCGGCGAATTTGAGTAAAGTCATGTATCAGCTAGTCTAACTGTTTATTAACTACTCAATCCCTACAAATCTATGTATTTAACTTCTGTTTGCCAATCTCCCGGCTACTTACAACGGAGGGCAAATCAAACGCTAAAGATTATGAAACTTACTACAGTTTTTATGATCATCGCCTGTCTCCAGGTCAGTGCAGCGGGCTTTTCACAAAAAGTGACCCTAAAAGGAGAGAACATCTCAATCCAGCGCATTTTTGAAGATATCCGAAAGCAAACAGGTTTTCAGTTTCTGTATGCAGATGATGCATTGAGAACTGCCAAACCCATTAGTCTTTCTGTTCGCAA